>JANYFO010000254.1 GCA_025362635.1 Gemmatimonadaceae bacterium
CGACGACGCGCACTTGGTAAGTATTGGCGCCGATGAGGTGCTGCTCTTGGAGGGAGCGGGCATTCCAGGACTGGCAGCACTCGCGATTGGGAGCGACGGCCCGGCGCGATTGGAAGCACCTGACGGTCCGTCGCGTGACGCAAGACCTTTTGCGATTCGACGGGACCTGATTGCTCCTGCCGGTGGTGCCGCACAATGCGCGTTCTATCTGGCGGTGGGGCCCGAGCGCGATGGCGCACAGGCCACGGTCGCTGTGTTGCGCCGCCGTGGATGGCGGGCGCTGCTCACCGCGACACGCGAGGCGTTGTCGGGGATGGAGCAGAGCACCGGCAGCGACGCTATGGATCGGCTCGTGAATCGCAATTTGATGTTCGCGTATTTCTACGGCGTGGGCCGTGCCTTGGACGACGCGCACTATTACCTCGTACGATCGCGCGCGCCTTGGCACACGGCGGGATGTACGGTGCGCGACTGGGAGGCGCTGATGTGGACACTCCCGGCGGTGCAACTTGCCGACACGGGACTGGCCCGCGAGCTGCTGGTGCGCACCTGCGAACTGCACGGGTACGCGCCGGGGCAGGGCGTGCATTACATGGACGGCACGCTCTTCCAACCGGGTTTTACGCTGGAAGGTCCGGCCGCGTATGCAATCGCCGTTGATCGCTACATTCGCGATTCGAACGACGAACAGATTGTCGAAGAACCTGTGGTCGCGGATACGCTCTATCTTGCCGCTGATGACATTGCGGCGCGTCGAGATGAGCGCATTCCGCTGTACTCGACAGAAGTGATGCCATCCGGCGCACCCGCGCCGTTCCCGTTCACGCTGCATGGGAATGCGGTGGTCGCATTGGCACTCGACGTGTTTAAACGGACCCTCGATGAAGAGGCGGCAGCCGCGGTCGAAGACCCGGCTGCTGTTCGCGCGGCGTTGCTTCGGCACTTCGCGGTAGATCGTGGTGGGAAGGCTCGACTTGCCGCAGCAGTGGACCTCGCCGGTGGAGCGTCGTTGGACGATGATGCGGTCGGCTCCCTTTTATGGTTGCCGCTTTACGAAGCGCTCGACCGTGACGATTCGCTGTATCGCCGTTCAGTCCGGGCGGTCACGATGTCAACCGATCAACCGGGAGCGCTCTTACCGCAAGTCGCGCGACTGCTCGGTCCCGACGCCGCCGAAGTCTTCGCGTGGTTACGTCGCGCGCCATTGGACAACGGGATTGCGGCAGAGTTTGTCGATGCGGACGGCCGAGCGGTGGGAAATGGTGGCGATGCGGCATTGGCTGGATTGCTCGCGCATACGCTGTGGTATGCCGCGCACGCGCTCGGGCTGCGTGGATAACGCGCGCTTGTATAGCTGGAACGACGTCGATAGCTTGCGCAGCACGCGGGAATAGCTCAGTTGGTAGAGCACAACCTTGCCAAGGTTGGGGTCGCGGGTTCGAGTCCCGTTTCCCGCTCTTTGGTTAACACACGTCGATGACCACGGGAGCGCTTCGGCGTTCCCGTGGCCGTTCGCGCGGCACACCGTGAGGCGCGACTGCTGCACCCGGATGGCGAAACTGGCAGACGCGAGGGACTTAAAATCCCTTGGCCGCAAGGCTGTGTGGGTTCAAGCCCCACTCCGGGTACCTTTTTTAAGAGTCTATGCAAATTGCACGTAGCAGGGCCTAGGCCAGCGATTTCCGATGATGACGTTGTAATTCGTGTTGAAGGTCGAGCTTGAGATCAGTCGTCACGGATTTACCTTTGCGGCATGTCTGACGTCGTCACCCTCGCCACCGAATTGCTCTCCATCGAATCGACCACGGGCCGGGAACGGGACGCGGTGGAATTCGTCTCGCGTTGGCTTATCGCGCGCGGATGGAATGTTACCCTGCAGGAAGTAGAGACCGGACGTTCAAACGTCTGGGCTACACGTCGAGGTGGAGGCGTCACCTTGTCGACGCATCTCGACACAGTGCCACCATTCGTTCCTCCCCGTCTTGATGGCGATCAGTTATATGGGCGCGGCGCGTGTGACGCAAAAGGCATTGCGGCGGCGATGATGATTGCGGCGCAAAATCTTTCGGCTGCTGGTGAGGACCGAGTTGATTTGCTTTTCGTCGTTGGGGAGGAAAAAGGTTCGCCAGGCGCACGCGCCGCCAATCGTTTGCCGGCCACCAGTCGCTTCTTGGTCAATGGCGAACCAACGGAGAGCAAGCTTGCGTCGGGTGGAAAGGGCGCGCAGCGCTTGATTGTTCGCGTCCGGGGACGCGAGGCACACAGCGCCTATGCACACCTCGGACGTAGTGCCTTAGAACCACTGCTCGAGATGTTGCCAGAGTTACGTCAACTCCCACTGCCGATGGATCCGGTGCTTGGCACTACCACGTACAACATCGGTGTGCTGCGGGCTGGCACAGAGGCCAACATCGTGCCTGGTCTCGCCGAAGCCGAGATCATGATTCGCCTCGTCGGAGACGTCTCGCCGGTGAAGCAAGCGTTTGAACGCTGGGCTGGCGATCGCGCTGAATTAGTGTGGGGATCGCACATTCCGGCGCAACACTTTCACCTCATCGAAGGTTTTGAGGTGGAGGCCGTCGCGTATACGAGTGATATCCCGTTGCTTCCACGATGGGGCACACCTTTGCTGTTTGGTCCCGGTTCCATTCACGTCGCGCACACTCCCATCGAATACATCAGCGTGACTGAACTTGAAGCTTCCGTCGTTGCGTACGAGCATATCGTACGCGCCCTGCTCGCTTGAGTACTCAAGACTACCTCGGGGCACGGTGGCCGGTCGCTGTGCTGGGCGCAACCGGCGCGGTCGGACAAGCGTTCATTCGCCTGCTCGAAGGCCATCCGTGGTTTGATCTCGTCGAAGTTGCGGCTTCCGTGCGCAGCGCGGGTAAGTCCTACGGTGATGCGGCGCATTGGCTCGAGGGACGCCTCGCGCGCAACATCGCGGCGCTCACTGTGTTGCCCTGTGATCCCTCTATTGTGCGAGCACCGATCATCTTCTCGGCACTCGACTCTTCAGTCGCAGGCGACGTCGAAGCCGCGTTTGCAGCAGCGGGTCGCATTGTGCTGAGCAATGCGAAAAACTTCCGCATGGCTACCGATGTTCCGCTTGTCATTCCGGAAGTGAACGGCGATCACCTTGCGCTCCTCGATCATCAACGGCAAGCGCGTGGATGGCCCGGTGGCATCGTTACCAACGCGAACTGCGCGGTGACGGTCATTGCAATGGCGCTCGCACCGTTGCACGCGGCATTCAAGGTACGCAAACTCTTCGTGTCCACCATGCAAGCAATATCCGGCGCCGGCTACCCGGGCGTGCCTGCGCTCGATATTCTCGGCAATGTTATTCCGTTCATTGGTGAGGAAGAGCCAAAGATCGAAAGTGAATTGGTAAAGCTGCTCGGCACCTACTGTGGTGATCATATTACGTCGGCCGATATCATGACGAGCGCGCATGCGAATCGGGTGGCAGTTGAACACGGACATACAATGACCATGTCTGTCGCATTTGACCATCCGCCCACACCCGCGCAAGCACTTGACGTGTTGCACGCGTGGCAGGGTTATGCCGCAGTGAAGGGCTTGCCTTCAGCACCCTCGCCCGCGCTCATCGTTCGCACTGAGGAGAATCGTCCGCAACCTCGACGCGATGTGAACGCTGGCGGCGGTATGGCCGTCAGCATCGGACGAGTGCGAGTCGACAATATTTTTGATTTGCGCTTGGTCGCGACGTCACACAACGTGATTCGTGGCGCGGCCGGTGGATCTATTTTGAATGCGGAGTTGCTGGTTTCCACTGGGCGAATCGCCGCGCTGGCGCCGTCGTGATTATCTGTAAGTTTGGTGGAACGTCGGTTGCCGATGCAGCGGCCATCGATCGTGCGTGCGCAATCATTCACAACAAGCTTGCTCGTCAGCCCGTGGTGGTTGTGTCAGCATTCGGGGGTGCCACGAACGCCTTGCTCGATCTGGCGCATCTCGCCGCGACTGGGGATCTCCTGGCGGCACTTCAACTCATTGAGCAGCTTCGCGATCGACATTTGCGCGAGGCAGCAGCGTTGCTTGTCGGCTCGTTAGAGGCCGACGATATTGCCGCGGAGATCAGCACAACCTTTGACGAGCTCGCGCATTTGGCCGAGGCTTTCCGAACGCTGGGATATTTGACTCCGCGTTCGCTGGACACAGTTGCTGCCGTCGGCGAACTGTTGTCGTCCCAAATTGTCGCGGCAGCATTCCGCCATCGTGGGCTTCCCGCAGAGTGGATCGATGCGCGCAAGGTGATGATCACGAACGACCTGTACACGCGGGCCGAACCCGATATCGACAAGCTTGCACAAACCGTACAAGAGTTTCTCGTTCCCGCGATGACACGTGGCGCTGTTCCAGTGATTGGAGGCTTTGTTGGTGCCACGTCAGCACACGTCACGACTACCCTCGGCCGCGGCGGTTCTGATTACTCTGCGTCGCTTATCGGAGCGGCGCTCGATGCGGAAGCGATTGAGATTTGGACAGACGTGGATGGGATGCTCACCGCCGATCCCCGCATTATTCCGCGCGCTCGGCTCATCGAACGAATACGGTTTGATGAAGCCGCTGAACTGGCATCGTTCGGCGCAAAAGTGCTGCACCCCAGCACAATTTCGCCGGCCGTCCAACGGGGCATTCCGGTGTACGTGTTTAATGCGCGGAATGCTGCTGGTAAGGGAACCATGATCGCGCATGATGCGCCGCGTCACCCGGTGCGCGCGATTGCGGGAAAACGCAACACCACGTTGGTGAATGTGAAATCGGCGCGCATGCTCCTTGCGCATGGGTTTCTTCGTCGAGTGTTCGAAGTGTTTGAGCGGCATCGAACTTCTGTTGATGTCGTCACCACATCCGAAGTGTCTATCTCTGTTACGTTGGACGACCCGGCCAATCTCGAATCCGTCGTCAGCGATCTCATGGAGTTTGGTGATGTCTCGGTCGAGCGGAATCGCGGCGTGGTGGCGATTGTCGGCGCGGGTATCGCCGATGGAAGTCGTGCGCTGGCGGACGCAATTGGTGCACTCGGTCCCGTACCTGTGCACATGGCATCGTTAAGTGCGACCGGCATAAATTTTACGCTCGTTATTGACGACGCTGAAGTAGTGCCCGCGATGCAGCGCCTGCACGCGAAATTTTTCGAGACCAACGCGTGAGTGCCGTACCGGTGCGTGTCGCGCTCATCGGTATGGGTCGCATGGGGCAGGCACTCGACGCGCTCGCGGTTGAGCGAGGGTGCGCGGTGGTTGCACGCTGCGACGCCGCTGCGATGGCCAATGGTCTCTCGCTGGACGATCTCGCGCAGGCAGAGGTGGCCATCGACTTCACTACGCCAGAATCGGCCGTCGACAATGCGCTTGCTTGCCTTCGCCTCGGCGTTCCGGTCGTCATTGGCACCACGGGTTGGAGCGCACGCATCGCGGAGCTAGAGCGCGCGGTGCACGAATTTCGTTGCGCCGCACTTTGGTCGCCGAACTTCTCGATCGGCGTGCAACTCTTTATTGCAGTTGCCGCCGATGCGGCGCGTCGTGCCCGTCGTCTGTCAGCGTTCGATGCCCATATTGTCGAAACGCATCACGCTGCGAAATTGGATGCGCCGTCCGGTACGGCGCTCGAAATTGCGCGGCAGGTTGGCGATGGACTTGCTCGTGCCGTGCCAATTACCAGCGTGCGCATCGGATCGGTGCCGGGCACGCACGAAATTATTTTCGATGCGCCGTTTGAGCAAATTCGTCTCGTCCACGAGGCGCGCGACCGACGCGTTTTTGCCGATGGAGCGCTCGCTGCGGCCCGTTGGTTGTCGGCCGTCGCACGGCCAACCCTTTACACCATGCAGGATGTCCTCGCCGATGGCGAAACAGGAGCGTGAGGTGAACGCATCGAAGTCTGGTTCAGCAACCGCGGTTCCGCATACGCCGAGCGGGGCGCGCCTGTCAGGTTGCGGTACTGCACTCGTAACGCCGTTCACACGCGAGGGTGCGATCGATGAGTTGGCGCTCCGTGCGTTCGTTGAATGGCAAGTCGTCGACGGCGTGCATTTTGTTGTGCCGTGCGGCTCAACCGGTGAAGCAGTCACGCTTACACCGCGTGAACATCGGCGCGTCGTCGAGATCACCGTCGAACAGGTTGCCGGACGAATCCCCGTCGTAGCGGGAGCGGGATCGAACGATACCCAAAAGGCCATTACACTTTCGCGCGAAGCGCAGGCAGCGGGAGCGACGCATCTGTTGCACGTCACGCCGATGTACAACAAGCCGCCGCAACGCGCTCTGATCGCGCACTTTCGAGCGATCGCGGATGCGTGCGATTTGCCGATCGTTTTGTACAATGTCCCCGGGCGAACCGCGATTAATCTTGAAGTGCGCACATGCCTCGAACTTGCCGCGGATCCACGTTTCGTTGCCGTCAAAGAGGCCTCTGGAAATCTGATGCAAATCACCGAGATCCTTCGAGAGCGTCCGCCGGCGTTCGGCGTATTCTCAGGCGACGATGCACTGACACTGAGCGTGATGGCGCACGGCGGGGATGGTGTCATTTCGGTAGTGTCAAATTTGGTCCCGCGCGTCGTCGCAGATCTCGTGAACGCTTGCGCGCGCGGCGATTTTGCTGAAGCGCGCGAAATCGATGCGCGGCTTACTCCCGTGATGCACGCGAGCTTTATCGAATCGAATCCCATTCCAGCGAAAGCCATGTTGCACCTTATGGGCAAGATGGAAGATTCACTGCGATTACCGCTCGTTCCGTTGTGCGATGCGCACCGCGCGCTTGTTCGAGCGGCGCTGATCGGCGTGCGCGCCCTTTCTTGAATTCTCATCTCTCCTAACGATGCTACTCACGGTGCACGAGCTCGAAGATCGGCTCAACGACCCACAATTGCTCGAGTCGGGCACGCCACTGCCACCAGATGCACAGCAGTTGTTCGAACATTGTTTGGCGTTGTTGGAGCGCGGCGATATTCGCGCAGCGCGAAAGGACGATGACGGACGGTGGCACGCGGTACCGTGGGTGAAACGCGCAATTTTGCTCGGCTTTCGTATCGGCAAAGTCGTGGAGATGCCAGCCGGCGCGACGCCTTTTCACTTTTTCGATAAGCATACCTTTCCCACGCGGCAATTTCGCTTGGAAAATCAAGTACGCATCGTGCCTGGTGGTTCCACCGTTCGACGCGGTGCGTATCTCGCGCCGAGTGTTGTCTGCATGCCGCCGATGTATGTAAATGTCGGCGCGCACGTGGGCCGCGGAACCATGATCGATTCACATGCACTTGTTGGATCTTGCGCGCAGATTGGAGAACGCGTGCACTTGAGCGCCGCTGCGCAGATCGGTGGTGTCCTTGAACCAATTAACGCATCGCCAGTGATTATTGAGGACGATGTGATTGTTGGCGGAAACTGCGGCGTCTACGAAGGCACTGTTGTGCGTACGCGTGCGGTGATTGGCGCTGGTGTCATTCTCACGCGTGGCACGCCCGTGTACGATCTGGTTCGCGAAACAGTCTATCGGTCAACAGCGGAACATCCGCTTGAAATTCCAGAGGGTGCGGTCGTGGTGCCCGGTGCGCGTCGCGTCACGTCCGCATTTGGTGCACAGGAGGGTCTGTCGTTGCAAACGCCAGTTATTGTGAAATACCGTGATGATCGGACCGATGCGGCGACGGCACTCGAGGCATGGTTGCGGTGAGTGGGCGCCGTGGCCACGTCGTCTCGCCGTTGATCGTGCACGGCACGGTACGCGCGCCCGGCGATAAATCCATCAGCCATCGTGCGTTGATTTTCTCGACGATCGCGATTGGTGCGTCCTGCATTACAGATATCCTCGAGTCGGCGGATGTGCACGCGACCGCGCACGCATTGCGTGCGCTCGGTGCACGTATTCCAACGCTCTCGTCCAACTTCACGGTTGTTGGAGTCGGCTCGAGCGGCCTGCGCTCTCCTGCGGCGCCACTCGACTGTGCAAATAGTGGCACGACGACACGCCTGTTAGCGGGACTCGTTGCTGGGCTGGTAGGCGTTACGGCGCGGTTTGAGGGCGATGGCAGCTTGAGCCGTCGACCCATGCGGCGCGTCGCGCAACCACTCGCAACAATGGGCGCGCATATTGTGTTTGAAGGCGCGCGCGATCACGATGGATTGCCGATGCGGGTAACGGGCGCTCCGCTGCAACCACTCGTGTGGACGAGCGAACATGCGAGTGCACAAATCAAGGGTGCGTTGCTTCTCGCGGGGCTGGCGGCTGGCGTATCCGTCGAAGTCCACGAGCCGGTGCGTTCGCGCGATCACAGTGAGCGGATGCTATTGGCGCGCGGCGTTGCGCTTTCCGTACTTGCCGATGGCGTGCGTCTCGATGCGAAACAAACGGTGTTGTCGATGGACGTGCAGGTGCCTGCGGATCCGTCGTCAGCGTCGTTCTTCGCGGCACTTGCCGCACTGGCCACTGACGGGACGCTGCG
The DNA here is from genome assembly GCA_025362635.1 of Gemmatimonadaceae bacterium. Lineage (GTDB taxonomy): Bacteria > Gemmatimonadota > Gemmatimonadetes > Gemmatimonadales > Gemmatimonadaceae > Gemmatimonas. Next base: position 8,474 of record JANYFO010000254.1, read on the forward strand.
GCTCATAGATGTATGCTTGAATCCTACGCGCACTGGCGCGTTTGAGGTGTTGCGACGCATGGGCGCGTCAGTGCGTTTCGAGGATCGGCGCGATGTGGGCGGTGAGCACATCGGTACGGTGGTGGTGCAGAGGGGCACGCTCGTCGCGACGCGCATTGCCGGGGAGGAAATACCGAGTTGTATCGATGAACTGCCACTGCTCGCGTGCGTTGCCGCGCGTGCTGTGGGCGAGACAATTATTGCCGATGCAAGTGAATTGCGTGTCAAAGAAAGTGATCGCATTCGCGCCGTGGTGGACAACTTGCGCGCCATCGGTGTCGAGGTGGAGGAGCATGCGGCGGGGATGCGCATCGTCGGCGGAACGCATGCACTCGCGGGCCGCGTGGTCACGCACGGCGATCATCGACTGGCGATGGCGTTTGGGATTCTCAGCGCACTTCCTGGTAACGCGATTGAGATCGATGATCCAGAGTGTGTGGCGGTTTCATATCCCGACTTTTGGCGGGACCTCGCGCGCGTCATTGCCCCAAATGCGAGCGCCGCGGGTGTAACTCACGCGTCTGCACTTATCATAGCCATTGATGGTCCGGCTGCCTCTGGCAAAAGCTCCACCGCACAGTGGGTCGCGCAACGCATTGGAGTGCGCCACGTCGACTCTGGCGCGTTCTATCGCGCGCTCACATATCTCGGCGTGCAATCGGCGCTACCGTCGCTCGAATGGACAGCCGAGCACCTGTTGCTCATGTCCCATCGTATCACGCAACGCATGACAGAGCGCTCTGTCCTGCCACTTATCGATGGTGCCGTGGTTGATGAAGCACTGCGCGGCTCGCCGGTGACACAACATGTGTCCCTCGTCGCGCAGATGCCGACAGTGCGCGCGTGGGTCAACGCGCACGTGCGTCATGCGGCGGAACGCTCGGACGTCGTCGTCGATGGTCGCGATATCGGTACGGCCGTGTTTCCGGAAGCGGCACTCAAGATTTTTCTGATCGCCGATCCATGGGAGCGCGCTCGGCGTCGCTTGATTCAACGTCTCGACCGTAGCCCGTCGGACGGGGAAATTGCGCTGGAAACAGAAGCCCTTGTATTGCGAGACGCTCGCGACGCGACGCAAAGCACTCCAGCGCGCGACGCAATTACGATTGACACAACGACGTTGACGCAGGAAGAACAGGTCGAGCGGATTGTGGCGTTGGCCGAGGCGACGAAGGGAAGGGTAGGGAGTAGGGAGTAGGGAGTAGGGGGTATGGACACTCCCTATTCCCTATTCCCTATTCCCTATTCCCTATTCCCTATTCCCCCATTTATCTTCTGAGGCTCTCATCGCCGCGCGTCAACAGGGACCTCCCCATTGCTGCGCGGTGCCGTGCGTCCGTGCTGATCGGCGTCCGGATCCTTCACCCCCAGCCTCGACGCGGCGA
>JANYFO010000300.1 GCA_025362635.1 Gemmatimonadaceae bacterium
TCGAACTGTGTTTGGGAGTAATCTTTGCCGAATACTGCCCGCTGAACGTCTGCGATGCACCGGCAAGTCTGCAAGTATCATGCGTGCAGCTTAGCGTGATGCGGAGGAAGAGCCACGCATTGAGGAGTGATTATTTGTCAAGACTAGCGTGACCGGCATTACGTGCACTTGTACCCGGAAAGCTGAACTACTACATTAGCTCTGTGTGAGTGATTTATTGAATAAACATGTTAAGCGAGGTGAGCCATGTCTACGCTTTCAGGCAATAGTTCCGATTTTGTCGGTCCGCACACCCGGCCATTGGTGTTGCACGAAGTACGATGCGCGTCTGACCAACTTGCGTATGAACGTGCATTTGTGACCGAAGACGACCAAAACATTGACGCGGCGTGGCAAAGCGTGATGAATCGTTGCGTGGATATTCTGCCGCTGTTCCGCGATGTGGACCTCCGTCTTAGTGCGCTTCGTAGCGCTCGTCTATTGGGGTTACCGTCAGTTGCGGCACTACGACGAAACCTTGTTGCGTATCGCTTGCCGCCGTTCGAATTACTACGTGACTGGTCGTACGTGGTGCACTTGGTCATGCATTGCGGCGGGCAATGCGAATCAATCGCGCCATGGGCGTTGCGTCAGGATAGGGCGCCGTCCGTTTATTACCGTTTTGTTCGCCGAGTGACCGGGCATACATGGAGTAAACTGCGACAAATGGAATGCGGTCGGACGAAGTCGCTGGCGCTGCAAGCGTGGAGTCCGCATCTGCGTGAACTGCGACATGGCTCTGCAGAGTGATAGCACGCAGTCGACACGTCACGTAATCTGACGTGTCGGCGAAGTCCGTCTCCTCAATTTGTGCTCGGAGCCCGCCATGCTGCACCATTCGAGTTGTCTGACGGCAGAACTTTATGCGAATCGCTAGCCGTAAGTGGTCTCGCGTGCACGTGATTTGCGTAGCCGGTATTCTTACCGTCACTGGCTGCGATCGACAGAGGTCCGCGAATCCAAGCATCGTCGTAGCGCTCGAACCCCGCGAACCGGTGTTGTACAGAATCGTAAGCGGTCTCAACGTCGAGCACGACGTTTCAGTTGCAACGTGGCACGATGAATCATTAGGTGCGTTCGATCGTCTCAGCGGACTTCTGTACGTACAGCCCGTCAGCGGTGCGTCTCTCCGACCAGTCGGCCGTATTGGTAGCGGTCCTGGTGAGTATCGTTCGGTGATTGCCGTACAACTCGAAGCCACTCAAATCTTGGTGCTGGACCCCATCGCTCGGTCTGCACTTCGTTTCGCACGTGACGGTAGTTTCGCGCAGCGGTATCGTTTGCAAGGCGGCGCACGCTCAATCTTGGAATACGCAAACGGACAAATTGTCATTGGAGGTCGATTTGAACGCGCGAATTCGCTCGACTCTGTAGATGCGATGCTGAGCATTGACACCGCAGGCGTGCCGTCACGCCATGTCACGATTCCCTTTCCAACGGATCGCGCGGGGCGAAGATTTGGAGATGTTCGAAGTAGCCGATGCGGATCGCAGTACTTCGCCGTTGTCCGCACCGACACGAACGTTGTGTGGATGGTCAGTCGAAACAGCCGCCGTATTGAGCGCACCATCGCGCTTCCGCTCGCGCAGGCGCACCGGCCAAGCGGTGACAACGAGGCGCCCGTGATCTTCGATCCACAACGCTTCCAAGTCAGCGACGTCCTCGGCGATGACACCGGCTGCGTTGTGATTGCGCCAGTGATCGACGCGGCGGGAGATCTCCAACAACTGCGACTGACATCGGTGCATCCGGGGAGCGATACGATTCGAACGAGCCTTATGCCTCCGTTTATTCCGGTTGGATACGCCAGAGATTCGCTTTTTCTGTTGGGCGGCGCGATCAACCGTGCTGACATTCAGATTTTCGTTACTTCAACACGCACGGTGCCTTGATGCGACGGCGAGGTATCCCTGACGCGCGCGGCCCGCCCAATGGAGTCGCCAGACTCAGTCTCCTTCACACACTCAATCGAGAAAACCATGAACAAAATGCGGTCAATGTTGGGAAGTGCCGTCGTTGTCGCAAGTATTGTTGCGGCGACTGCGCGAGCAGACGATTTTCCGGATGGTGACAGCGCGCCCAGCGAGTATGCGACTGCCGTAAGAAATAACGTCGGCCAAATTGTCTTCTGGGAGTGCAGCGGAAAGTGCAACACCGGTGATGTCTGCTGTCGTGTAAGACCGGCTAATCCATAAGGAGCGCCACATGAAAACAATTCTTCAAACATTTGTGCTCGCTGCGGTTTTCACTGGCAGTGTGGCGCCGCAATTGGTGCATGCCGACGAGGATCCCAGCGCCGGCGGAGACGGACTCCATCAGTATCAAATCACTATGGACGGAAGGCGCGTTTGCTGGAATTTTGACTGCGGTGTTGGATGGTGCTGCTTCGTGTATTAGCGCCTTGCGAGGCGTCGGGAGATTCCCCTCCCGACGCCTCGTACTCCACCATTTGCCATCGAGCGCACATGCAATCCTTCAATTTGCGTCGAACCTCGCACATGGTATTCTGCCTTTCCGCACTTGTTGCAATCGGCTGCGGAGATGACGATAGCAATATTTCTGAAGTACGGATACCAGCGCCAAAGGGTAGTCAAATTTCTGGAGTTCCGAGCTCGCCGATTGTCTTTGTCTCACAAGTCGGACTGTCGACGCACGGTTTCTACTTGGTTGACGGCGACAACGCGCGCGTTCTCTTCGCGGATCGAAACGGCCGAGTGCAGCGATCGGTCGGTCGACATGGCGGAGCACCAGGAGAATATCGCAATATGTCGACGGCAGCAGCCACTGTGGACGGTCGAATGGCAATTCTCGACTTGGCGAGCATAACGCTACTCGACAGTTCCGGTGCATTTTTCAAAAGATTTTTTGTTCGACCGAGCTTGGGATCGATCCGTTACGTATGTCACGACTCATTGCTCGCCTTCGTTCCGTTTGGTGATGTCAGAAAAAATAGTCAGATTCCAGTTGTCTCCCTGTACTCATTAAATGGGACCCTCGTGCGTGAAGTGGGCGTGTGGCCGTCGTGGAGTAAAAATGTGAACAACAGCATCTCACAGTTCGCTGTCACAGAGCGCGATTGCCGCCTCACGTTGATGGAAGCTTTTGGTGGTAAAATTGGGTGGCTCTCATTGAACGATCCGAAGCCAACGGTGACACAGCGTGACGTCGATTGGTCTGGACATGCAGCCGAAATAATGACCGTTGCGGTTCAAACGGGCCTCTCCCCGGATAAGGCACTGACGAAAGCGTGGACGAATGCCAGTGTTTGGCAACTTGACGGCGATACGTTGCTCATTCGACAGGACAGTCTAGCACCGGATCGCGCTCGGTTTCACCGGTATCTTGTGTCGAGCGCTGTACGCACGGCGCGTTCGACGGCGACCGATTTCATCATTTGGCAAATTCGCGATAACCTTTGCGTCTTCTCACGTCATCGCGACGACGGAGAAGTCGAAATTGGAACCATTACGCTCGATCAACTGCTCGATCCGTTTCGCGCTGCTGTCTCCTCCTTCAACAGGGACTAATGCGTGTCAAAGCACGCTTGTAACCTCGGCTTCCGCACGTCAACACTACTGCTGCTCGGCGTTGGCTCGTTCGCTTGCACACGCGCAGCGCCAGCCAATCAGGCGCGCTCCGCACTTGAAGTCCAGGAGATCTCGCGTACGGATTCAGTGTTTGATGGGCTTTCGCGAACCTCAGTGCGCATGGAAACCTTACTTGGATCGCGTGGTGCCGTCCTGCTCGTGCTCGATGACAAAGCGTGCGAAAGTTGCCTGAATATCGATACAGAACTTCGAGCGTTAAGGCAATCGTGGCCGCAGCTCGCCGTTCATGTGATTGCGCACCCGAAGAGTGCCGTCGCGGTGCGCGAATACTTCAAGACCATGCGCATTCACAAGGTGGTGTGGGTGCCGTATACGTCGATCTTCAGTGGGGCAGAAGTCGGTACAGGTTCTCTCACCGCGCATTTAGTGAGTGGAGATGGTCGCGTCTTATTCACGCAGGTTCGATACCCTGGGTCACGTCGTCAACTTGTGACCGAAGATCTCGACGCGTTGCGCGCCATGGTGACGCCGATCGCTACGCCGTAGCCGGTGGCGGCACCAAATCTTCCGGATGCGTGTAGACGTGGCGTCTACTCACAAACGAAGCCGAACGGCCAGCTTCCGTCCGCCATTAGTCGGACGGAACGCCTGAACGCGCGCATTACGCTTCGTGATTAAGCATTGCTGACGAAAGTTGCAACCTTACAAGGCGGGAGCGTTTTGACCTTTAATATTCTGGCGGCCCGCGCTCGCGCTAAAGGACTCTTGCGGCGGCGCCTAATAAAACTCTCAGTGCGCGACCAGAACGCGTTGATCAGCGCGTTACTGTCGCCCCCTTTACCGAATGCCGCACTCGGGCGGGCGAAAGCGTCTCACTCCAATGAGGTGTCACGGCGCGCCGCTTCTCCGCCACGATGATGAATCGGCAGATCTGCCGGTGACGGAGCATGCAACGCCGATTGAACACTTTATTACCACGCAACTCGAATCTCATCACGACCGAGCTGCGTTTTCATGCGGTAACGCGCCACTCGACAACTACCTGCACGACTGCGCGGTTTCCGATGCGACAGAACTGTCCAAGATCACGTTCGTTCTAGTCGATTTGGCCGACCAACGGACGATGCATGGCTACTGCTCGCTGAGTTCCACCAGTATTCAATTTGGCGCCGTTCCCGCCAGCGTCACGAAGCAGCTGCGCATTTCTAGACATCGTGCGATGTCGGCGACGTTGATCGGAAGACTCGCCGTGTCGAATCGCTTACAGGGAAAGCGCATTGGCGAAGAATTGTTGTTCGATGCACTGAAGCGAGCGTACATCGCCGCTCAACAGGTTGGGAGTGCGCTCGCCATCGCGCACGCAATCGACGCCGATGCAGAACGGTTTTACAAAACGTTTGGATTTGTCGCGTTGGAGAACATAGCGCACGGGTTGTTCCTCACCACCGCGACGGTCGCACCACTCCTACGCTTAAAGGTCGCGCTCGACGGATGCACTGCTGCACGCCAGATTTAAGGCAACCCTTCCCGGATACGCCCATGCTCACGCACACTCGCCTGTTCGTTGTCGCCTCCGCTCTCACTATTGCCAACGCCACAGCAGTCGCGCAGGGAGCGCCCGCCGCGCAACCGGCTGCGCCGATGACCTTCTTCGTCACCAGTGTCGGCAAAGGTGATGGGGCCAATCTGGGCGGACTGGTGGGCGCTGATGCACACTGTCAGGCACTTGCCAATGCCGTCGGACTTGCCACGCTGGTCGGCCGCACGTGGCATGCATATCTCAGTGCCGTTGGCGCCGACGGAAAGCCCATTAACGCCCGGGATCGCATCGGCGCAGGGCCATGGCACAACGCCAAGGGTGCCTTGATCGCGGCAAATGTGGCCGACCTGCATGGCGACATTGTGCGCGATCGCAACCAGATGAACAAGGTCAACGCGCTTACCGAAAAGGGGCTGCCGGTTAACGGCGTTGGTGACACGCCAAACATGCATGACATGCTCACGGGGTCCGATTCGTTCGGTCGCGCGATGGGCGGAACATTCGACACCTCGTGCGCGAACTACACCAGCAACGCGGCCACCGGCAGTACGATGCTCGGCCATCACGACCGTACCGGCGGTGGCAATACGTCGTGGAATTCTGCGCACGCGTCACGCGGGTGCGGGCAGGCGAACCTTGTCGCGACCGGTGGTGCAGGACTCTTCTACTGTTTCGCCGCAAACTGAACGTGCTTCATGACCTCAAGGAAGTTGGATTGATCAAGTCACCTCAAAACGTCGCCACGAGAATTCCCGCGATTCCAATCAGCATCATCAATGCCCAACCAGTCAACACGAAGCGAATCCACTTCTGAAAGCTCACGCCCGCGGCGAGTAATATCGCCATCAACGCGCCGTTGGTTGGTGAAACCACATCCGCCAATCCAGCGCCAGTTTGAAACGCCAGCACGGTCGCCTGCCGAGAGAGACCGAGCAAGTCGGAGAGCGGAACGAGCAACGGCAGTGTCAGCACGGCCTGGCCGCTGACACTCGGAACCGGCAGATGCACCGCCATGTGAAACGGAATCATCATGAGTGCCGCGACAGTCGCGGGCGCGTGGGAAAGCGGCATAGCGAGCCGGTTCAAGATGGTATCGATTACGTGTCCGTCATTGAACACAACAGAAATGCTGCGCGCAACACCAATCAACAGCGCCGCAGGCAGTAACGCTTGCATACCCGCTAAAAACATGCGCGTAATTTGTTCTACACTCACTTGGCCAATCACTCCGGCCGCAACACCACCAATGAAAAATCCAGCCGCGAGTTCGTTGAATCCCCAACCAAACTGTACTGCGCCATACGCGTAGATCAGCACCGGCAAGAGAACGGCGAGGAGCATAAAGACGTCTCGCACAGCAAACGGTGCATCATCGACCGTGGAAATGCGTTCAACGGCAACACGATTGCGTGCGGCGTAACGCATAAGAACTGCCACCCACACAATAAACCCAACAACAAACATCGCCGTTCGAAGCGCCGCTCCCGACGATGCTGACAGCTCCGCGAGTTTGAGCGCAATGCCCGCCTGAAACGGATTGACGGGACTAAAAGCGGAACCGAACATGGCCGATCCCGCGCTGATCCCAACCGCAGTCAGCGCATCTGCGCCAATGGCGCGTGAGAGCACAAGCAACACTGGAATGAGCGGAATGATTTCTTCTTGCATGTTTTCCAATCCGCCCATGCCATAAAAAAACAGCGACACCGCCGGTATCGCCCACAGTCCGCGTGTGCCAAGCTTTGAAGCCAACGCACCGACCGTGCGTCGCAATACGCCGAGCTGTTCAAGCAGAACAAATGCGCCTCCTGCGAGCAGCACAACAATGACAACATCAGCCGCTTCAATAAATCCGCGGGGAATTGAAATGGCGGCGGCCCACGGCCCAACGGGCGATGCGGGCACGGCGTGATACGTTCCCGCGACGACAACTTGTCGACCCGTCGCGTTGTCATTTTTTCGCGCGTATTCGCCGGCGGGAAGTATCCATGTCAGCAGCGCCGCGAGAATCACGGTGCCAAGGAGCAATACAATGGGATGCGGGAGCCGGAGGGGTTTCAGAGTGCGCGTCCCTTCAAAAGCGCACGTCAATCACGTGCAACAGCACCCCGACTAACCCTCCAACAATCGTTCCGTTAATTCGAATAAACTGCAAATCTCGCCCGATCTGCAATTCGATCTTTCGCGACGTGGCATTCGCATCCCAAGCGGCCACTGTACTCGCAATGAGCTTCGCGACTTCCTCACGCGCCTGCTCCACCGCGTACGTAACGATCTCCACGACCCATCCATCAACCTTCGCTGAAAGCTCGCGGTCTTCGAGCACCTTGTGGCCCAACCCCGCCAGCCAACGCTCCACCTGATCAGGTTCGTCCTGCACATCGGTCGCCAACCGCTCTGCATAGCCCGCGACGCGTTGCTTCACGTCATCCCACACCGAGCGCGAGAACTCACCAACGGCCGGATGCGCAAGTAACTCCAGCTTGATCTGCTCCGCCTTCGCGATCACATCCGGATTGGTGCGGAGTGAAATCACAAATCGTTCAACGGCTTCGTCATAACGATGCCGTAATGGGTGTTCGGGATCAGCCACCACCGCCACCAACGTCTTCTCGACACCGCTGACAATTTTGTCGCCTAATCGGTTTTCCACCGCACCGGGTACCCACCACGGACTCTCAGCTTTAATACGTTCGCGAATGACTGCTTCATTTTCCTCCAAAAACTTTGCCGCGAGTCGCATCGCATCGTCAAGCAACGCTTGATGGCGGCCGCCAACGGTGAGCAACTCCAGCACACGCGCCACCATCGGCGCTACTTGTACCGTCCGCAATCGCGACACAATACCGCGGTCCACCAAGTCCTGCACATCATCATCACGCAGCACGCCCGCCGCCCCACTTAAACCACGCGCCACGACACGCGCAACGCTGCGACTGTGCACCGGATCGGCGAGCCACGACGCGGCGCGCTCGCCAAGCTTCATGGCTTGGAGTTTACTGGTCACGACCTCGCGCGTGAGAAAATTACGCTGTACAAAATTGCCGAGTGCGTTGCCGATGCGATCTTTGCGTGCGGGTACGATGGCCGTGTGCGGAATCGGTATGCCTAACGGATGTCGGAACAACGCCGTCACCGCAAACCAATCCGCAATGCCGCCGACCATCGCCGCTTCGGAAAACGCGCGGAGATAGGCCAGCCACGGAAATCGGACCTCATACATTTTCGCCACAATGAACACGATTGCGACAAACACCAACATCGCACTCGCGACACGTTTCATGCGCACAAGCCGAACGCGCTTCAGCTCGTCGTCGGCAGTGATAAGCAATGCCGGTGGTGTAGACACAGGGACCGTCATCCGGTAATCCTGGCAATCACGCGTGCTTAGTTGGACAGCGTGACACGCGCGATGTTGTTCAAGCTTGCCGCAACGGCCGCCGGCGCGTCAACCACGTACACCACCGGCTGTCCACTGATCTGCTCCAACCGCACCGTGACCGTGCGAGCGCCGCGCGTTGGGGTCGCCGTAACATCTAATCGCCGTTCTGTTGCGCCCGGTACAAGTGCCTGCTTGCCCATGTCGTAGCGGCGGCGCATCGCATCGGTCACGAGATTGAGAAAGTCCGCCGCATCAACGGGTGACGTCCATACGGTCGCCCATGTGAACGCATTGCCTTGCGGTGTGCGAATGACATTGTACTGATCACCCGCAATCCCCTGCGCACCGCGGCGCGCGACAGCCTCGTCCTTCAAATGTTGCACCAAAATAAGACGTGTTTCAAATTCACCGAAACTATTCGCATATGTCACCGTGCCGCTCGACGGCGCAGCGAGCATCACGCGCTTCGGCACCGCGCGCTTTGAGCGGTCCGTTGTGAAATACGCGTCATCATTGAGAATCTGCGTGGTAGAAATCGGCAAATCTGCCAACAACTCTTTCTCGGAACGCTTTTCGATAAATCGTCGTACAAAGTCGGCGCCACCGAGGTACGGGAACAGCAATCCTTCGCGCACGGCACGTGGTGCTGAAGCAAATATTGGCATACCACCCTGCCCGTCACGAATGACATCGCGAATTCGATCCCATCCGCCTGGCATCATCAGCATCGGCCCGACATTGGGATCGAGTCGCAATTGCTCAAACACCGCTTGCCCCTCAAGAATTGCTTGCGCGGCGCCCTGCCGATCGGCGTTTTCCGTGCTCGACTGAATAGAATCCACTTTGATGTACTGATCTTGCAACGCGTGCACCAATTCGTGCGCAATTGTTTGATCCAGCAACGCTTTTGGCGAGCCATCCACCACGTACAACACCTTCGTTGCTGGATCGTAGTACCCAATGATCTGTTCTTCAAGCAACCGCTGAAGGAGACCGCCCAAGTTCATCGTGTCAGGGATAAGCCCGAGCACGCGATACGCGTTTTGTTGTCCGTCGATCTGCTCCTTCGCGCGCGCGCTCGTGAGTTGCTTCATCACAAACGCCGCCACCTCGGCCTTCGACTTCCGTTCCAACTTGGGAGGTGTTTTGAACGGCATACCCATCTGCTTTTCAAGCTTGGGCACAACTTTCGACACGACATCTGCATACGGCCCATCACCGGCATGCGTACGATCAGCGCACGCGCTACCAAAGGCGATAGCAACGAGCGCAAACGAAACGCGGCGCAAACGCAACCCGGCGCGGCGATGAACCGAGAGGACTATTGGGAGAGCGATAAGGATCACGTGGGGAAGGCGCGCAACATGTACCAGGCGATGAGTCGGTCTCCCCAAAGCAAGATGAGCATCGCGGCCGGCGCAAGGAAAACGCCGAATGGTACATCCGGAAACGCAAATGCGTTGCCGGACCGTTTTGTACGCACCCACACCACGGGTCCGACAAGCACGAGAAAAAAAATGGCCCCAACTGCCGCGCCAGCAATAATGGTTAACAGCGCACGCTCAGCACCCAGTGCCGCACCCACCACGGCCATCAAGGTCGTATCGCCAAAACCCATCGCCTCGCGCTTCATGGCGATTTCGGCAAGCCAGCCCACGATCGTGATGGCGCCAGCACCCGCGCACGCGCCGATAAAGGCATGCCATGGTGTCGCAAACAGCGACGCGTCCTGTGTGAAGAATCCAGCGATTGCCGCACCCATTACCAGCACTAACCCCGTCACCGTAAAACCGTCGGGAATGAGATAGTGCTTCGCGTCGGTCACCGCGACCCCAAGCAAAATCGTACCAAACACGGCAATGCGCACCGCTTCAAATGTGGGTCCGTACGCGATCACGGCCGCCACCCAACCCAACCCAACCGCCAGCTCTACCGCCGGATATTGCGCTGAAATTGGCAGCCCACAGCCGCGACATTTGGCGCGCAACAGCACCCAGCTCAACAAGGGTATGTTTTCGTGCCAAGCGATGGGTCGTTCACACCGCGGACACCGCGAGCGCGGACTGACCACGCTCAAATCGAGTGGCCACCGCGCAATGCACACATTCAAAAATGATCCAAAGCACGTCCCGACAAAAAATACGGGGAGCAAAATCGCAAAGACGTATTCGGCGGTCAGTGTTGGCATCGAGTGAGGTTAGAGATCAAATCGGTCGAAGTGCGTGCAGCAGGATTCCGGTGGCCACGGCAACGTTGAGCGACTCGACACCGGGCGACATGCGAATGGCCACGCGCTTTGTGACCAGCGGCGCAACTTCGGTTGAAAGTCCCGCGCCTTCGTTACTCACGATGAGCGCAAGTCGCTCCGGCAAATCGGCACGTACAACGTCGTCAACAGCAACGCCACCGATATCTGCCGCCCAACACGCAATGTCGTGTGTGCTGAGCATCGACGACAGCATGTCGACCGTGCACGTCAGCGCCGATTGCGTAAAAAGCGCACCCATCGTACTACGGACGACTTTAGCGTTCCAGAGGTCAACGGTTCCCGGCAAGGCGAGCGTTGCCGTGACACCAAGGGCCGCGGCTGTGCGAATGACGGTGCCGACGTTACCCGGATCCTGGAGCGCATCAAGGACGAGGAGGCGAGCCACCGTGGGCGGTGCGTCGAGCGTTCGCTGCGGAATTTCGCCGACAGCCAGCACGCCCTGCGGCGAATCGGTGTCCGCCGCACTCGCAAACTCGCTGACCGACACCTCACGCACATCAAGACCAAAAAAAGAGGCTCGTGCCAGCAGCGCAGCACCACGGGGCTCGGTGCCAAATGCGGCCGTCACCAGTAACCCAACCACCTGAAGCGGCGAATCAAACAGTGCTTCTACCGTACGAAGGCCTTCAGCAACAAAGCGTCGATGCTTTTCCCGCGCTTTCCGTCGTTGCAAATCCCGCGCAAGCGTGAGCAGTTTCACGGTGACGCAACAGTTGGCAAGCGTCGCACAAACTCAGTGATCAACGCTTCGAATTGTTTCGCGACCGCTTTGCCAACCTCCATCACGTCGGCGTGATTGAGCATCTCATGCGACATCCCGGCAGCCTTGTTCGTGATGCAGGAAACCGCTGCCACACGCATGCCGAGTGCGCGCGCGACAATCACTTCGGGCACGGTGGACATGCCAACGGCGTCAACGCCCAGCCGCTCAAGCATGCGCACCTCAGCCGGCGTTTCGTATGTGGGCCCGAGGAGTCCGCAGTAAATCCCGTCCTGTAACGACACGCCCACGCTATGCCCTGCATCATGGAGCAACGTGCGCAGCGCGCGATCATACGGCTCCGACATATCGGGGAACCGTTCATCACCGGGTTCTACTGGTCCGGCCAACGGATTGCGAAACATGAGATTGAGATGATCGGCAATGACCATCAAATCACCAGGAACGAACGTCCGTCGAACGCCACCAGCAGCATTGGAGGCGACGTAAACCGGCGCACCCAGCGCATGGAGCACGCGCACGGGAAATGCAGCAAGTGCGGCCGAATGTCCTTCATACATATGAAAGCGCCCGGCGAGCGCGACGACGGGTCGATCGGCTAACGTGCCGACGATGAGCTGTCCCGCATGTCCCGACACCGTGGCGGTTGGAAATCCCGGCACGTGCGAAAATGGAATGCGCACCGTTTCGGCGATGCCATCAGCCAATCCGCCAAGACCCGATCCAAGCACAATACCACAGACAGGTGTCCGCATCTGTGCGCCGACGCGCGCGCGCACATAATCGGCCGCGACCTTTGCGTTGAACGCACCCGGTCCATGCTCTGGCGCCGCAAAGCCGGCCGTTGCAAACACCATGCTCATGTTTGGTGTACCGATTGTCCAACTTCGCGCAGGAGCAGCGAGATATCGTTCGCGGCTAACTCCCGCAGTCGCCGTCGATCCTGTAACGGAAGAAACGACGCGTCGAATGCTGCGAGCGAGAGCGTAGCCAACGTCGGCAAACTGTAGCCCAAGTACGTCGCGCACCGCACATATTCGTCCGTCAATGTGACACCACTCATAAGCCGATTGTCGGTGTTGATGGTGACAACCGCACCGAGCGAAACGTATCGTGCAAGCGGATGCTCACCAAACGTTCGCGTCACGCGTGTTTGCACGTTGCTGGTGGGACACACCTCTAACGGAATTTGTCG
>JANYFO010000319.1 GCA_025362635.1 Gemmatimonadaceae bacterium
TCTCATCGTGCCGGTGATGAAGCGCGCGGACGAACTGTCGTTAACCGGGCTTGTTCGAGCGGCCAATGATCTGGCGTTGCGCGCTCGCACGAAGAAGCTGAGCCCGACCGATGTGCAGGATGCCACGTTTACGGTGACCAATCCGGGCGTGTTTGGTTCGTTGCTGGGTACACCAATTATTCCAGTGGGTACGACGGCGATTCTGGGACTCGGTGCGATTGAGAAACGTGCGAAGGTGATCACTGGCCCAGATGGCGAAGATACCATCGCGATTCGCACCTGCGCGTATTTCTCATTGTCGTTCGATCACCGCGTGGTGGACGGCGCGGACGCTGATCGTTTCATGGGTGACTTAAAGAAGGCACTGGAGACGGTGTCAGACGTTGGGATGTGATGACGCGCGTGCTCGCCACGACGGAACGACATGTTCACGCGGACGCACGCGACGCCTACTTCGCTGAGCTGCAGCAGCGACGTGTCGTCTTTGAGGAGGCGCACGTACACTTTTGGGTCTTTGAACACGCGATAGAGGACGGACGATTCATCGAGTTCGCCGAAGGGGCTGACGTTTTGGCGCTGGCGAGCGCGCTCGGTGGATCGACGCCGGCCAACGTCTGGCGTGAAGTACAACGGGGGTAGCGGGATGCCTGCAAGAGTTATTTCCATCGAAGGACGCGTCTGGCACGTGTATCCGTCCGGATTCCTTACACAGTCGGTCGGCGACGAATACGGGTTGATATTTGTGACGGGTCACGACGAGTCGCGCGAGGTGCGGGTGACGCGTTATTCGCCGACGTCTTCGCGCGCGCGTGAACAGTCGCTGGCTGAGCTTGATGATCACGCCTTGATCACGTTATTCGGAACGTCGCAATCAAGCGCGCGCTCTCCCGAGGCGGGGTACCGCGCGTGAGCGACGACGTGGATATGCGTGACGCCGCAGTACTCGCCGCACCGGCTGGGCAGTTTGTCGATTTGCAAGTGCATACCACGGCGTCCGACGGCGCGCTGGTACCAGCGAAGGTGGTGGAAGCAGCGAGCGCCGCGCAGCTGTACGCCATCGCCATCACCGATCACGATACCGTCGATGGTCTCACTGAGGCGATCGAGGCGGGAGATCGGCTCGGCGTACGGATCGTGCCGGGTGTTGAACTCAGTTCGCATTTTGAAGGCGAAGAGCTTCATTTGCTTGGTCTACATCTGAGCAATCGCGATACCATGCGCAGTGCGCTCGCGGAGCTTCGCATTGGTCGGATCGAGCGTGCGGAGCGCATTGTTGCTTTACTTAACGCGCAAGGAATTCCGGTCACCATGGACGCCGTGCTGCAAGAGGCAGCCGACGGTGCCGTTGGACGTCCACACGTGGCGCGTGCCCTGGTAAACGGCGGATGGGTTCGCGACTTCCGCGAGGCGTTTGATCGCTGGCTTGGTTGGAACAGACCCGCGTATATGGCGAAGGCGCCGTTCGAAGTTGCCGACGCAATTGCACTCGTGCATCGTGCCGGAGGACTCGCGGTTTGGGCGCATCCGGGCGAATCGGCGACTGCCGCGCGCGTAGAGAAGCTTGCAAAAGTTGGTCTTGATTCCGTCGAGGTGTTACACCCAAGTCATCCGCCATACCTGTCGCAACGCTTGATCGACATCGTCGAAAAAGCTGGGCTGCTTCCCAGCGGCGGTTCCGACTGGCACGGTACGCACGAAGGGCCGCGTCGACTCGGCGGACAGTTGGTGCCAAAGATTTGGCTCGATTGGCAAGACGCACGTGTCGCAGCGCGCGCGATACGTGCCTCATGAGCATACGTGCGTCGTGAGCAAGAGCACAGCACCTCGTCGCACCACGTTAGTGACGGGCGGCGCACGGCGACTCGGCGCCGCCATCGTGCGCAGCTTTGCGGCACGCGGCGACGCGATTGTTCTGCATCATGGAAATTCTCCCGTCGACGCGGAAGCGCTTGCGGTAGAATTGCGTGCCGCTGGAACGCTCGTGCAGGTGGTACAAGAGGACCTCGCTGATCCAACCGCACCCGCGCGTATCATTGATGTAGCAACGCGTACCTTCGGTGCGCTCGATGTCGTTGTCAGTTCGGCTTCGGTGATGAAATGGCACGCGTTCGATGTCGTGACGCCAGCCGAGTGGGATGCCGTCGCTGATATCAATTTGCGTGCACCATTTTTTCTTATGCAAGCCGCTGCGCCCGCAATGCGCGATGGCGGAGTAATCATTCAGCTTTCCGATCACCTGGCGTTCGAGTCCATTCATCCGCGACTCATTCCGCATCAAGTAACCAAAGCGGCGTTGACGCAACTCGTGCACACCGTCGCGTCATTGCTTGCGCCTCGTGTCCGAGTCAATGCCGTCGCACCTGGACTCGTGCTAGCCCCAGAATCATTGTCGCCTGAAACGCTGTCCAAGTTTCTCGCCGACGTTCCGCTGCAGCGAAGTGGCACACCAGACGATATCACGCAGGCGATTCACTATCTCGTTGATGCTACGTATGTCACCGGCACATTGTTAACGGTTGATGGAGGACGACATCTCTGGCGCTGAAGCACTTGTACAATTGACGAATCGCGTCAGCGGCAGACGCGAGCCACTGCAATTTGGTCGCGTCGTGGTTGTGGGCGGCGGCTGCTATGGCTCGTGGTACGTGCAGCAGTTGGTGAAAGCTTCGCAACGCGGAGCGTTCGCGGCACGTGAAATTGTGGTCGTCGATCGCAACCCGATGTGCCTCGTCGCGCAGCGACTTGCTGAGGGTGCGTACCATGACGTCGCGGTGACGCTCGTCCGTGCAACATGGGCGGACTACCTTGCAGAGTGGATGTCGCTTGGCGCACACGCGTTGCACGATCACGCGATGGTGCCATCGCCGCTCATGCCGCACCTTTGTTTTGATTGGCTGCTTGCGCAGGCGCGCGTGCGCTGGCCGCATCGAACCGTGCGCGTTTCGCCGCTCTTGCAAGCGCCCGATATGCCATGGGAACGCGGCGCACCGGATGGTCGCCACTACGTGAGCTTTGCCACATGGATGTGCCCAGTGAACTGCATCGAACCAGCACGCTGCCCGGCGACACGGGGTGTGCGTGACTGGAGTATGCCGCCCGCGCTCGCCGCGTTTGTGTCCACTGCGCCGCCGCTCTGCGGTCCCGTTATCTTCCACTGCACGCATCGCACTTATGGTGTTGGAATGATCGACGCCGCGGCGATTGCTGACGCCGATACGCAAGTAGCGGCGTGGGGCGAGCAGGGTCCGTTTGCAGTGCTGGTAGGTACGGTGTCCCATTGTCACGGGGCACTCGGTGTTCTGGAAGTCACCTGACGTTCGCACTCTACCTTGTCTCAAATAATGTCTGTTCCTGGCACCGAAAACATCGTCATTATCGGCTCGGGTCCCGCTGCGTGGACGGCTGCGATTTATGCCGCACGTGCGAATCTCAATCCTCTTGTTTTTGAGGGGGAGGCGGTGGGAACCGACCTTCCCGGCGGCCAGTTGATGCTCACCACCGAGATTGAAAACTTTCCGGGATTTCCGGAGCCGATTTCTGGTCCGGATCTGATGGAGCGCATGAAAAAGCAGGCGGAGCATTACGGCACGCGGGTCGTGTCGGAGCTCGTCGATTCGGTGGATTTCACGTCGAAACCGTTTCGGATCATGCCGCACTACAGCGACGCCGTCTCGGCGCACGCCGTCATTGTGGCGTCTGGTGCCGCCGCGACATGGCTCGGGCTTCCGAACGAGCTGCGGTTAGCGATGACCGGCGGTGGTGTCTCTGCGTGCGCGGTGTGTGATGGCGCACTGCCGTTCTATCGTCACAAAGTGCTCGGCGTTGTTGGCGGCGGCGACACCGCGATGGAAGAAGCGATGTATCTCACAAAATTTGCGAGCGAAGTCGTGATCATTCATCGTCGTGACAGTTTTCGCGCGTCGAAAGTCATGGCCAATCGCGTGCTGTCGCATCCAAAAATTCGCGTGCTCTGGAATGCGCAGGTGACGGACGTGATCGGTGAGCACGAGATTTCTGGAGTGCATCTGGTGGATACGGTGACAAGCGCGCCCAGCACGTTGGAGTTAGGTGGGCTATTTGTTGCGATCGGACATAAACCCAACACGCGTTTTCTCGGCGGTCAGTTGGAGTTGAGTGAGCATGGGTATGTCCGAGTCACGTCGTGGCGCACCGAAACGAGCGTGCCCGGTGTGTTCGCTGCGGGTGATGTGATTGACGACTACTATCGCCAAGCCATCACGTCCGCCGGCACCGGGTGCATGGCCGCGCTCGAAGCAGAACGCTGGCTCTCGCATCATGGAATTGGCGAATCTCCAATATTGGAAACCGCCGAAGCGCCAGTTGCAGCCGAGCCGGAATCAATTTTTTCGTGATTATTCAGCAGATCACGGTTGGTCCGCTGCAAGAAAACTGTTGGCTTGTTGCCGATGAGTCCGCGCGTGAGGCGGTGCTTATTGATCCGGGCGATGAAGCCGAGCGGTTGTTGCGCGCCGTCGATGGAACGGGATGTACGCTTTCTGCCATCTGGCTGACGCACGCACACTTTGATCATCTCGGTGCGGTTGCCGAGATACAGCGACGGAGCGCGGTGCCAGTACCGGTACATCTGCATCCGGCCGACCAGCCGTTGTACGAACGCGCACACGAAAGCGGTTTATCGTACGGATTGAATATCGAAACGCCCCAACCTGCCAGCGACAAATTGGCCGAGGGAAGTAGGGTTCGTGTGGGGAGCATTGTTTTTACGGTGTGGCATATACCCGGGCATGCCCCCGGTCATGTGGCTTTCATCACTGACGAACACTGTTTTTCGGGCGATTTACTGTTCGCCGGGTCTATCGGACGAACTGATTTACCGCTCTGCGATCCGCGCGCCATGCAGGCGTCGCTCCAACGTGTGGCGACGTTAGCACCCGATGTACGCGTCTATCCCGGACATGGGGACGCAACGACGATTGCGCGCGAATTGTCGGGCAATCCGTTTTTGCGGGGCGACGCACGTCCGATCGGTATGTGAGCGAACCCACTCTCTTTCTTCAGCAGGTCACCATGCTGTATCGCCTCGTCTTTCGCGCTACGCGCACGCTGCTTTTTGTGGTTCCAGTGCTGAGTGCGTGCACGAAACTTACGGAATCGACACCCGTGCTCAATCGATATGGCGCGGTGAATATCACGGCAAAGCCGACATCAACGACGCGTGCGTCGGCAAACGCCACGGTAATTTTTTTTCAGTCGTACTCGGCATCGGTTCCCAATAGCGCAACGCAACAGTCAGATCAGTGCACGTTCGCGACGGTAGACACCACAACTACCGTTACGCAGGGTGTGGGGAAGGCGGGCGACGCTGTGGCGTTTACGATTGGCGCGACCAGCTTGTCCTTACCGTATGACTTATTGCTGTTCCGATATGCCAATCCGACAACGGCCCCGATTACGTATGCGAGCGGTGATTTAGTACAAGTTGTTATTCCGGGGGCAACCGATGTGTTTCCCGCGTCAAGTATCAGCGTCCGATTAGCCGAACCGATGATACCAGGTGCGATCGCGTTGCCTGCGTCTGGGCTGCCGTTGTCAGTGACATGGAACGCCGCAAGCGATACAACATCGGCGATCATTCTTTCGCTGCGATATGCAAATCCGAGCACGAGCGCGTACGGGAACGAACAAATTTTTTGTGCGCTGCGCGACGAC
>JANYFO010000341.1 GCA_025362635.1 Gemmatimonadaceae bacterium
AGGCCGGCGTTGGGATGGAAGTCGCGTTCGCGGACATTGGTGGTTGGGACACGCATGTCAATCAAGGTGGTGCGCAAGGGCAATTGGCGCAGCGGCTCACCGATTTTTCCGACAGTATCGCGGCGCTCGTGTCCGACCTCGGAGATCGCATGGGCGACGTGGTGATTCTCACGATGTCGGAGTTTGGTCGCACGGTACGGCAGAACGGTACCGGCGGCACGGATCATGGTCACGCGGGTGCGATGTTCGTGATCAGCGGCGCGTTGAAAGGGACGCACAAGGTGCATGGTAAGTGGCCTGGCCTCGCACCAGAGCAGCTGAACGAGGGGCGTGATCTTGCATTAACGACCGATTTCCGCAGTGTGTTCAGCGAAGTTGCGTCGAAGCATCTCGGCGCGCAGTCGCTGGAGAAGATCTTCCCGGGTTTCCGCACGTCGACGTTGAATTGGCTCGGCGTGTTGTAACTGCCGCATTTGTCGCCGCTCTTGACGTGATTGCTCGCGCTGCCGTTCGGCGGCGCGATGCAGTTCGTCCATGACACGGCGCGAAATGTCGCGTGTGAATTCCACGATGTTCGGCAGTGCATCTCCGTCGCTGACGGTGATGCGTGTTTCCGCCTCACATTCTTCGTGTGGTGCACTGCCCGTGCGAAAGAATTCGCGGCGTGACGGACCGCATCGGTCATTAGCCAGTTTGCCGCTGCGTACCTCAATGCTCCGAGATTCTATACCGGAGGGCGGCGTCCACGCACTGTCTTGTTCAGGACTGTGCCAGCCTTCTTTGAGAAAGCGCGCCCAGATGGGTGCCGCGAGGCGTCCGCCTGTGGCAGCGCCGCCGAGCGGCGTTGGTTCATCAGCACCAAACCACACGCTGGCCACGAGCGTCGGTGTGAAGCCAACAAACCACACGTCAGCGCCGTCGTTTGTTGTGCCGGTTTTCCCTGCAACAGGACCGCGCACGCCGGCGCTCCGCACCGCGCGTCCGGTACCATCGTCTACCACGCTTTGCAGAAGCGACGTGATCAAAAATGCGTCCGTTGGCTGCAGCACCGGCACCGCTGCCACAATGGGTCGTGACCACAGCACGCGACCGAAGACGTCTTCAACACGTTCGATGGTGTACGGCACGATGCGTGATCCGCCATTGGCGAATGGCGCATAGGCGACGGTGAGTTCGAGTGGCGTCACTGCGCCGGCGCCGAGTGCAAGAGCGGGCACGAGTGGGAGGTTGCTCGAAATTCCTTGCGCGCGGGCCAGAGCTGCAATGACGGGAATACCAAGGTCTTGACTCACCCGCACCGTTGCGGCGTTTGCTGAACGAGTGAGCGCGTCACGCAACGTGATGCGACCTGCGTATTCATTTTCGTAGTTCGTTGGCGTCCACGTATCGCGACCAAGGGCAACGTCGATGGGCGCGTCGTTGACCATTGTGGCGGGTGTGAACCCGTGCACCAAAGCTGCCGCGTAGACAAACGGTTTAAACGCCGAGCCCGGCTGCCGCTGTGCGTGGAACGCACGATTAAACCCACGTCGTTCAACACGTCGACCACCGACAATTGCGCGCACGGCGCCGGTGTTTGGATCGAGCGCCACGAGTGCGCCTTGTGTGCGCTGGGCAACGCTCGCGATGTCACCGCGTTCGTTGTCTACCTGTACTGCACCACTGGCGATGGCGCGTTCGGCCGCGAACTGTGCGCGTCTGTCAAACGTGCTGCGAACGCGCAGCTGCCCATCATTGATTGTGAACGGTATTGCGCCAGCTTTTCGTAGCGAGTCCAGTGTCGAGCGCACTGTTTCCAGCGCCCACGAATCGATCACCCGTGGCTCCCACTCGCGCGCGGGCGCGGCAATGGCGACCAATCGCGCGGCCGCAATCGCACGGGCCGTTACGACATGTTCGCGTTCCATCACCGTGAGGACGACGTTTCGACGGGTAAACGCACGGGCGGCATCATGGCGCGGCGTGTAGCCTGATGGCGCTTTGGGCAAACCTGCCAGCAATGCGGCTTCGGCAACGGTTAGGTCGCGCACGCTGCGTCCGAATAAATCGCGACTCGCGCCCTCAACGCCGTACACGCCATTGCCGAGGTAAATCGCATTGAGATAGCGCTCGAGAATTTGATTCTTGGTGAGCGCTGATTCGAGCAGCGTGGCGTAGCGCCACTCCAGCAGCTTGCGCGTGATGCTGCGCTCTGATGCGCGATGACTGAGGAACACGTTGCGCGCGAGTTGCATGGTGATGGTGCTCGCGCCCTGACGCACGCCGCCGGCTTGAAGGTTGCTGACCGTCGCGCGTGCAACACCGTGCCAGTCAATACCGTGATGGGTATAAAAGCGGCGATCCTCGACCGCGACGAAGGCCGCGCGTACGTGCATTGGCACGCGTGCCAGCGACACGTTGAGGCGTTTGACCGGTGCGAGCGCACCGATGATGACATTGTTTCGATCCAGCAGCATGCCGCCTTCGGTGGGTTGCCATTGGCGCAGTTGCGCGACGGACGGACACCCGTCGTAGCCACAGGTGTACCACCATGAGCCCGCCATCGCGAAGAGCGCGGACGCGCCGACAAGGCTCGATATCCACCGCATCCGGCGATTATTCTTCGCGTCCATCTGCACACCCCTTGGATCCGGAATACCCGTATGTCGCGCAGTCGCAAGTCACTCGTTCTCTCGCTCGCGTTTGTTGGGCTGGGCGCATCCGCGCTGTCGGCCCATGCCCTCGTACGTGCAACGCCGCATCGAAGTGCCAACGCACTGTCGATCGCGCGTCACGTTGTTGCGCTGTTACCCAACGAACTCGGGCGCATTCCTATTCTTGAATGGCACCAAGTGGTTGATGCCGACGGCAGCTACAAGGTGTCGCGTGAGCGATTCAAGGCTGAGCTGACAGAGTTGCACGCGCGGGGATATGTGCCAATAAATTTGTCAGAAATGCTGGATAAGAAAATCGATATTCCGGCTGGGAAGTCGCCGGTGCTTTTCACATTTGATGATGCGTCACCAAGTCAATTTCGGTATCTCGAGCGCGGTGGAGCGCTGGTTGTGGATCCCAGTAGCGCGGTTGGCATTTTGTTGGACTTCATAAAGGCGCATCCAGATTGGAAGGCGAAAGGTCTTTTTTGCGCATTGCCCGCTGCATCAGCTGGCCATGCCTTTTTTGGTGATAAGGGCATTGATGGTCAGAAAACGGCGTGGCGTTTTCCAAAAATTCGTTTTCTTGCCGCTCAAGGATTTGAGTTGTGTAACCACACGTTGTGGCATGCGCAGTTGAACAAGTTCAGCGATGCGGTTGTGCAGGAACAATTAGCACGCGGCGCACTGGCCATCGACTCAGCGCTTCCCAACTATAAGATTCGTGGCTTGGCGTTGCCGTACGGCATTTGGCCGAAGAATAAGGCACTCGCGTACCGCGGTCTTTGGTTCGACAAGAAAGCGAGGCGCGACGTAAAGTATGCCAACGAGGCTGTATTTCTCGTGGCGGGCGGTCCGGCACGCAGTCCGTTCGATCCGGAGTTCGATGCGAAGGCACTACCGCGTGTTCCGCTGCAGGGTGGTACGAGACTTACGCCAACTTTAGACGCGATGGATAAGCCCGGATCGATGGCGCGTTATGTATCCGACGGTAATCCAAAAACGATCGCGCGATAGCGGCCCGTTACAGTTTGTATTTTCGGAGTGAGGCGATCGCTGTTTCGAGGGCGGCGCGCTGTTGTTCGGTGGGGGACAGCGCCCACAGCTCTTCGTAGGTGCTGATCGCGAGGTTGAGCGCTTCGCGATCGTGCTCCGCCGATGCGAGACCGGAGGCGTTGTCCGCCAACGCTGCTTTTGCCAGTTGATCGTCGGGGAAGCGTTGTGTGACTTGCAGCCAGCGAATGGTACGGTCCCGCTGATTGCCCTCCGTGAGGGCCCACATGTGCCAGGCACCGCGATTCGCGGGGTCGGACGCAATCGCGCGGCTTGCCAACTCACCCACCACGTCAGGACCTCGACCAGAGAGCCAGAACGCGTTGGCTAAGATGACGAGCGCGCGCGCATTGTTGGGCTGTTGATCGACGACCCGTTCGTACAACGGGCCGGCCACTTCCGGCATATGGAGGTACAATTCGGCAGCGACGACGAGGGCGTCTGCTGTAACGCCGTCGCGCAATTCGTGCAAGCGTTGCATGAGCCCACCCATGTTCCCGCTCGTTTCGTAGGCGGAAACGGCGTCGGCAAGGGCGGTTGCGAGGTCGATCTGAGGAGCAATCATGGCGTGGAATAGTAGCAACGTTGTTGCAACTGGTGGGCTGCGGGTTGCGCGAAACGGGCTTGGTCGTAATACTCCGAGTGTCAGTATGTCCGTTCTACGCGACACGCACTGCATTGCCCCACGAACGTTGGCCGTCCG
>JANYFO010000368.1 GCA_025362635.1 Gemmatimonadaceae bacterium
TGGACGGAGATTACGCGCAACAAGGGGTTGCCGAGTGGGTTGATTGGTCGCATTGGTGTGGCCCTCACCGCAGCAAATCCAAATCGCGTATATGCGCTCGTGGAGAACGACAACGGTGGCTTGTTCAAAAGTGATGATGCCGGCGCCACGTGGACGGTGATGAACGAGAATCGTTCGGTGCGTCAACGCGCGTTCTATTACACGCACGTGTTCGCCGACCACAAGAACGCGGACGTCGTGTACATGCAGAACACCTCGCTGTTTCGCTCGACGGATGCCGGAAAGACAATCAATGCCATCGACAACGGCACGCACGGCGACTTCCACGATCTGTGGATCGACCCTGAAGATCCGACACACTTAGTCGTCGCGAACGATGGTGGTGGCGCCGTGTCGACCAACACCGGCGGTCGGTGGACGGCGGAAGATTTTCCGACCGAACAATTTTATCACGTGATCGCGACGAAGGGCATGCCGTATCACATTTGCGGATCGCAGCAAGACAACAGCACGCTATGCATTCCATTTAATTGGAACGCGGGCGGCGGTGGCGGGCGTGGCGGACCAGGTGGTGGTCGTGGTGCTGCAGGCGGTCCGCCGACGGATATCACCGCCGGTGGTGTGGCGGTGTCGTATCCGGTGGGTGGTGGTGAGCCTGGATACATCGGCGCTGATCCCAAAGACCCCGACGTGTTTTTCTCGGGCACAAATAACGGCGGCTATCTCGACAAGTACAATCGTCGAACCGGGCTCTCGCGCGAAGTAAATCCGTATCCATGGTTTTACTCGGGCGAGCCGTCGAAAGACATCAAGGAGCGCTGGCAGTGGACGTATCCGATTGTCTTCTCGCCCATTGATCCGAACATGCTGTTCGTGTCGTCACAACGCTTGTGGCGCACGCTCGACGGCGGTCGCACCTGGAAAGCGCTCAGCGGCGACCTCACTCGGCACGCGCCGGAAACGCAGGAAAAATCCGGTGGTCCGATCACCGGCGACATGAACGGGCCCGAAGTGTACGCGGTGATTTTTTCTGTGGGGCCGAGTAAGAAAGATGTGAACGTGATTTGGACCGGGTCAGATGATGGGTTGGTGCACGTGACGAAAGACGGCGGTAAGACGTGGGCGAATGTGACACCGAAAGACATGCCCGATTTTGGTCGCGTCAGTCAGATCGACGCGTCGGCGTTCAGTGCCGGCGCGGCCTACATCTCGGTGCGCAAACCGCTGTTGAATGACGTGTCGCCGTACATTTTCAAAACCACAGACTACGGCAAGACGTGGACAAAGATTGTGAACGGACTCGCGTCGGATGAATACGTGCATGCGGTGCGCGAAGATCCCGCACGCAAGGGATTGTTGTACGCGGCTACGCAGCATGGCGTGCGCATTTCGTATGATGATGGTGCGGTGTGGCAGAAGTTGTCGCTCAACATGCCAGACGTACCAGTGTCGGATTTGATCGTTGAGGGCAACGAACTGGTGATTGCCACGCATGGTCGCGGTTTCTGGGTGCTCGACAACGTCGCGCCGTTGCGTCAAGTCACGCCCAGCGTGCTGACCGCCGACGCACATTTATTTGTGCCGCCTGTGGCCGTGCGGTCAGGGCCTGCGGTGACGTTTACCTACGCGTTGAATGCGGTGCCCAAGCGCGCCGTGATGCAGATCGTCGATTCGGTTGGCGGCATCATGCGCACGTTCGAAGTGGACACGGCCCGTGCGGATACAACAGCGCGTCCGGCTGCCGGTGGACGTCGTGGTGGTGGCGCGATCTATTTGCCCGTGGCAAAAGGGTTCAATCGGTTGCAATGGGATTTGCGCACACAACCCATTGAAAGTTTTCCCGGCATGATTTTGTGGGGCGCTGGTACGAATGGTCCGGCCGTTCCCTCGGGTCATTACACCGTCCGCTTGATTGTTGACGGCAAAACGCTTGACGCACCACTCGTTGTCAAGCGTAACCC
The DNA here is from genome assembly GCA_025362635.1 of Gemmatimonadaceae bacterium. GTDB lineage: Bacteria > Gemmatimonadota > Gemmatimonadetes > Gemmatimonadales > Gemmatimonadaceae > Gemmatimonas. Next base: position 1,962 of record JANYFO010000368.1, read on the forward strand.
GCTGTTGCCTGAGGTGACCGATGCTGACTTGCACAAGCAGTACGCGTTCGGGCGTCAGGTGCGAGACAAAGCCACCGTTGCGAACAACGCTGTTATCGCGATTCGCCGAGTGAAAGCGCAATTGGTGCAGCGTCTCACGAAAGCGGCGAATGATGCGGCGCTCGTGTCAACCGGTGCGACGTTGAAAACAAACGCGTCGGCAGTTGAAGAGACCGTGTATCAGGTGCGCAACCAAAGCGGACAAGACCCACTCAACTTTCCGATCAAGGTGAACAATCGCATTGCCAACTTGCTCAGCATGTCCGAGCGTGGTGATGGGCCGCCCAACAACAGTATGCCAGAGATCTTTGGTATTCTGACCAAGGAGCTTAAGGGCTACACCGATAAGCTGGATGTCGTGTGGAAGACAGATCTCGTGGCCGTAAACAAGGAGTTGGCGCGATTGAAATTGCCGCCACTCGATCCATCCTGCACGAAAGTCGAGGGGTGTGTCGTGGTGCCGTAAACGTCGTTGCGTGTGCTGTTGTGTTATAAAGCAAAAAAGACTGGCCGCGAAATTTGCGGCCAGTCTTTTTTGCCCGTAACGTCGCCCCTACATGCGCACACCACCAATCGCCCGATCCAACTCGGCTTTCACCGCTTCCAGTTCCTTCTTCAGCGCACCGTATCGCGTCAACGCGTCTTTCCCGACTTTCTGATCAACACGCGCCGTCATGCTGCTCAAGTACTGAATGTGTGCTTGCAATCCAGGCTTTCCGTACCGCACCGCCTGTGTATTCAGCTTCGCGGTTACCGCTTTCACCTTCGCCAACGTATCCGCTGCCGCACCGGTCGCCGACTTCAAGCGTGTTTCGGCAGAGCGCGCGCGTGCCAAAACCGCAGTCACATCAGTCACCAGGTCCCGTACTTTTGCGTTATGCGCAAACTGCTGCTGCAAGTCCGCCGTAGTAATCCCGTCGCTCGCGAGTCGCGGATCGATCAACACCGTGAACGGCACCGTCTGTACCGCGGCACCAACCGTTAATCGTGCCTGATACGCTCCCGGCGGCATGCCGAGTCCGTTTTGATGCTGCACGCTCCATACCACACGATTAAGGCCGACGTTTTTCGTCACGAGATTCATTGTTGCCGGCGCACCACCGCGACCTGGACGGCCTTCAGCCATCGCGGCTTCCGGATCTTCCGCATCCACCGCCGCACCACCACCGCGACCACCGCGTCCTGCGGCGACGACCGGTGCATCACTGCGATAGGTATTCACAATCAGGCCTTTCGCGTCGAGGATCTCGAGTTTGATCGTGTCCTTCGGTGTCGACGCGAGATAGTACTCGATGTTGGGGCCTAAGTATTGCGCCCCCGTTGCGGTGCGATACCCATCACGAGGTTTGTACAAATGCACCGGCTCAGTCGCCGTCTGTGGCATGAGCTGCGCGAGCGATGATACGTTGTCAATGATCCAGGTCGCGCGCCCCTGTGTCGCAACGATCAAGTCCTTCTTATACACCTTGAGATCGTTGATCGGCACATTGGGCAAGTTGCGCTGAAACGACTGCCAATGCCCACCGTTGTCGAATGAGATGTACATGCCAAACTCCGTACCAGCGTACAACAAACCTTCGCGGTCGGGGTCTTCGCGTACGACGCGCGTCGGTGCATCCGCCGGAATGCCGTTCGCGCCGTCCGTTATCCGTGTCCAGGACGCGCCGTAGTTGTCCGTGCGATAGATGTACGGCGCGTAGTCGCCCAAGAGATAGCGATAGACGGCAAAGTACGCCGAACCATTGCGATGTGGCGACGCCTCAATCCACGCAACACGTCCGCCGGTTGGCAAATCTTTCGGCGTCACGTTCTTCCACGTCTTGCCGTTGTCACGCGTGACAAAAAATGGACCGTCGTTTGAACCCGTCCAAATGAGCCCCGCCTCGCGTGGCGATTCCGTGATCGCGTACAGCGTGCTGTAAAATTCTTCACCTGTCACGTCACGCGTAATCGGTTCACCACTCGCCCCTTGGCAGCAGGCGGGAAATGCGGTGAGGTCGGGCGAAATCTTTTCCCAGGTCACGCCTTTGTCGCGCGTACGATGCAAATATTGCGAGCCGTAGTACAGCACGTTTGGATCATGCGGCGACAGCGCCATTGGCGATACGCGCTGGAACCGATATTCCAACTCACCACCCGCGTTGCCATACAGCGACTGTCCGCCAATCCAATAGTTCCGCGACTGTCCCGTTTCGGTATTCATCACACTGTACTGACCTTTGCAGGACCCGTACACCGTATTCCGTTCGGTTGGATGCGGCATGATCGGACCAGTTTCGCAACCGGGGCCCGTGCGAAAGTTTACCGTGTTGAACGGGTCCGTCACCGAACTGAAGATGTACGTCGAGTTGTCCTGCTGCGCCGAATACAGTTTGTACGGAAACGTATTGTCGGTGGAGACGCCGTAAAATTCGGCGGTCGGCTGATTGTCTTGCGTAGACCATGTTTTCCCGCCGTCGAACGACACATTCGCACCGCCGTCGTTGGACTGAATCATCGTGTTGCTATTATTTGGATTAATCCAAATATCGTGATTGTCCCCGTGCGGCGTCCGCATTGTCGTCATCGTCTTACCGCCGTCAACTGACTTGTAAAATCCTTCCGCGCCCGCGTAAACCACATCCGCATTACTCGGATCCGTACCTAGCGTGGTATAGTAAAACGGACGTTGCAATAACGCCGCATTGGAGTTCATCAGCGTCCACGACACACCCGCGTTGTCTGAGCGATACAAGCCGCCGCCTGGCAGCGCTTCAATCAGTGCATAAATGCGTTGGGGATTGGCTGCCGTCACCGCGAGATTTGCCTTGCCGATGAGATCTTGTGGCAGGCCGTTCATTCCGCGTGTCCATGTGTCGCCACCATCCGTGCTCTTGTAAAAACCACCTTCGCGCGACCCACTGATGATCGTCCACGGCTTCCGTTCGATCCGCGACATCCACGCGTACACAATGTTTGGATTGCCGGGTTGCACCTCAACGTCCATCGCGCCAACGCTATCGCTCACGTACAACGTTTTCTTCCACGACTTTCCACCGTCAACGGATTTAAACACACCACGCGACGTGCTCTTTTTGAACACGTCACCGTATGCCGCCGTCCAGACAATGTTCGGATTGGTCGGATGCACGCGAACCGCGCCAATCTGACCAACGTCGTACAATCCGGCAAAATCCCATGTCTTCCCCGCATCCGCCGACCGGTAGACGCCACGGCCCGTCGAGACATTGCTGCGCACACCGTCGGAACCGGTGCCGAGGTACACGATGTTTGGATCTGATTGGGCGACGACAATTGATCCGGACGAACCGAGGGGCACTTTGCCATCAGTGATCGGCGTCCAATTTTCGCCGCCATCGAGCGTTTTAAAGACGCCACCGCTTGCCACACCCATGTAGAACGTGCGTGGCTCCGACGGTACGCCGGTGACCGTGGTCACGCGACCACCCCGAGAATGCCCAACGAGGCGATACTGCAGACCGCTCAGCAGGGTGGTGTCAACCGAGGCCATCAGCGGAGCGCGAGTAACGACCAAACGTGGTCTTACTGACGGCTTTTTAATCGAGACGTTTGACGCGGGCGCTTTTTGCGCCGTCGCCGCCATACTTGGGACGAGACCCACAACCAACGCTACAACTGCGGATACAACCTTCA
>JANYFO010000371.1 GCA_025362635.1 Gemmatimonadaceae bacterium
ATGCCCCGGTACTTTGGGTTTGAGTCGCGCCCGTTGCGTGAAGAGCCGACGCCTTTCTTATGTGCCATGACCGTAACTCCAGAAAAGGGGCGCAGCCGAAGCGGCGCGCCGCCGGCAATCAGCCGAGGGTGATGTCCTTGATGCGAACTTCGGTGAACTTCTGTCGATGTCCCTGTTTGCGCGCGTAATTTTTGCGGCGCTTGAACTTGAAGACAATGATCTTGTCATCAAGACCATGCTTGACGATCTCCCCCGTCACCTTGGCGCCGCTCAGCGTGGGCACGCCGGTGCGAACGGACGAGCCATCGGAACCGAGAAGGACGTCGTTGAACTCAACAGCGGTTCCGGCATCCCCAAGTAACGAAGGAATGCGAAGTGTCTTGCCCGGCTCGGCACGAAACTGCTTGCCGCCAGTGCGGATGATCGCGTAGCTCATAATTCTATCTTGTGTAAGGCGTCTGAAACGTAGCCTAGAAGGTTATCCCACTTCGGTTTAGGAGTCAAGCGAGCGCGTACTGCTGAGTGACGTCTCGTTGAGCCCCTTTCATGACAAGTTTCATCTCGTCGGGCTTGAGCAGCGGGTCATCACGTAAGTCGAGCGCAAATCCGGCCAGTTTTTCGAGGCGTTTGACGAAATCGTGCTCTTGTTCCAGCACGTGGAGCGCAACTTCTGGATGCAGGCGCAGTGTCACCGGTTCCTTTCTGCCCTCAGCAGCCATGCGGCGAACGGCTCGCTCGACCCGACGTACGATTGTTTCGGGCGTGAACACGCGACCGGTGCCGTTGCAAGTGGGGCACGTCTCGGTCATGCTCTGCCAATGGCTCTGACGCACGCGCTGTCGCGTCATCTCGATGAGGCCGAGGTCGCTGACGGCGAACGCCTTCGTGCGGGCGCGATCGCGGCTCAGATGGCCACGTAACTCGTTCAGTACGCGATCCCGATTGGACTGCGTCTCCATGTCGATGAAGTCGCAGACGATGATGCCACCGACATCACGCAATCGCAGTTGCCGCGCAATTTCTCGCGCGGCTTCGGTGTTGGTTTTGAGAATGGTTTTTTCGGGGTCGCGCTTGCCGGTGTATCGACCGGAATTGACGTCGATTGACACGAGTGCTTCGGTGGGCTCGATGATGAGGTAGCCACCCGACGGCAAATCACAGCGGCGTTTAAACAGATCGCGGATTTCTGTTTCGATGCCCGCTTTATCAAAGAGCGAAACGGTGTCTTCGTACAATTTGACGCGCTCAACCAGCTCGGGCGCGATGCTCTGCAAGTATTCGGTAATCTCGTTGAACACTTGCTTGGAATCGACCGTGACGCCCTCCACTTTCGCGCTGAACAAATCGCGAATGAGACCGCGTGTCACGTTCGTTTCACGATGCACCAACGCGGGCGCGCGCAAAAATTGTGTTTTCCGTTTAATGCGCTTCCAGTTACCCATGAGCGACTGCAGTTCGCGCTCAAAAGTTTCGGTGGTCGCGTCTTCGCTCACGGTGCGCACAATGACGCCGCCCACGTCGTCTGGCAAAATGCCTTGCATCATTTGGCGCAAACGCTGGCGTTCGCTACGCTCGTCGATTTTGCGACTCACGCCAACCTTTGACGCAAACGGCATGTAGACGATGAATCGACCGGCAAGCGACACTTGCGCTGTGACCCGCGGACCTTTCGTGGAGATCGGCTCTTTGCTGATCTGCACGAGAATATCGTCACCACGTTTGAGCAGATCTTGGATAGGCCGTACTTCGCGCCGTCCACGTCGCCCGCCGCCTGCGCCACCGCTCGCTGCCTCCTCGCTGCTCTCTTCTTCCTCGTCGTCTTCGTCATCCGAGACGGAGGCGTCGTCTACCACCACATCGGCGGCGTGAAGAAACGCAGATTTTTCGGTACCGATGTTCACAAAGGCGGCCTGAATGCCTGGCAGTACTGCTTCGACCTTACCCAAGTAGACATCGCCAACCATGCGGCGCGCATCGGGCCGATCAACCAGCAGTTCCACCAACTGACCGTCCTCAATGATCGCAACGCGCGTTTCGCGCGGCGTCGCGTTCACCAGGATTTCTCGCTTCATTCTGTAAAGTCTCTCGCTCGGGCGGCGGCGACCCCGCTTGACCCGACCGGCGACGAACACTGTGATACCACGAGTTGCCCGAGCGCACACCAGAGCGGCGGCACCACGGACGACGTCACGGGCTCCCCCACGCAACGCGACAAATCGTTCACACTGCTCGCGCCCGGCAAGACGCACGACGCGCGCCAAGAGGCGGCGGTCAGCACGAGATGCAGAAGTACACGCGACAGCATGCGATCGACGCACATTTGCGTGACGCGCGATGGGGCGTTCAGTGGGCGTCGGCAAGGCGCGCTGGCCTTATCCGGCCCCCGACCGAAACGCGAGCGATCCGCGAGTCGCACGGACCACCGGCGCCTGATGCGACGGCTACGATAACTACAAAAGCGGGAACTACGAACTGCCACCCGTGAACTTTACACGGGTCGGAACGTTTGCCGCAATGCACGACGCTCGGCGACCGTCACGCGGCCGCCGAATGTCATTTGAAAAATGCGCCTCAGTCGACCAGGCCTTTGAGCAAATGCCGCGCAATGACGATACGCTGAATCTCGCTTGTGCCTTCGCCAATCTCGCCGATTTTCGCGTCACGCATGTAGCGCTCGACGGGATAATCTTTGGTGTAGCCGTACCCACCATGGATCTGCACCGCCTTGAGCGTGGCGCGCATCGCGAGCTCGGAACAAAAGAGCTTTGCAATCGCGGCTTCTTTGCCAAACGGCTTTTTATTTTGCGCAAGCCATGCCGCGTGGTACACCAAATGACGGCCGGCTTCGAGTTCGGTCGCCATATCCGAAAGCTGAAACTGAATGCCCTGAAAGCTGGCGATCGCTTGCCCAAACTGCTTTCGCACCGACGCGTACTTGAGCGCTTCTTCAAATGCACCCTGTGCGACACCTAACGACAGCGCGGCAATTCCAACGCGACCTGCATCGAGCGTCTTCATGAAATTGATGAAGCCCAACCCTTCGGTACCGAGCAAATTCTCAACGGGAACTTGAACGTTGTCGAAAAGCAACTCACGCGTATCCGACGCGCGCCAACCAAGCTTGTCTTCCTTTTTCCCAGAACGGAAACCGGGCATCGGCGTGAGCGAATCGTCGTGACCGATACCGAGTACGCGGCAGGTCTCAATGTCAACGCTGTCTTTGTTGAGAATGAACGACGAAATGCCTTTCGTGCCTTTTGATGGATCGGTGACGGCGGTGACGACAAAAATTTCCCCAACGCCGGCATGCGTGATGAACCGCTTGGAGCCGTTCAGCACATAGTGATCGCCGTGTCGCACGGCAGTCGTGCGCGTGCCACCCGCATCGCTACCCGCGCTCTCTTCCGTGAGGCCAAAGCCGCCAAGCACTTTGCCGCTCGCGAGCAGTGGGACGTATCGCTCAATTTGTTCGCGCGTGCCGAAGTTGACGATCGGCGACGTGCCCAGCGTGGTGTGAGCGCTGATAGTGATGGAATGCGAGGCATCAACGCGCGCAAGTTCTTCGATCGCAATCATGAAGCTCAGCGTGTCGAAACCTGCACCACCGATGTCTTCGGGCCACGGGATCCCAAGAAGTCCCAATTCACCCATCGCCTTGACGTTTTCCCACGGAAACGTGGAGTCAGCGTCGTGTTTCGCAGCCACTGGGGCCACGTGCTCGCGTGCAAAGGAGCGAACCATCTCGCGCACGGCGAGGTGTTGCTCCGAAAAGTACAGACTGTCGTCCATTCGTTGTTGTTCAGGTACGGCGTGAGCGAGATCGAAGGCGCGAGGGTGCCGCAGAAACGCGAGGTGGTGCCTCTTCCGTGATCCCGAGGCATCGATCGCACGCGTTGCATTGCGGTCGAACGTCAGGATCCCCGAAATAGCGCAGAACGAACGCGCGACGGCAAGCGCGAGTTTGTGCATATCGTTGCATCGCGTCGAGACGATTGAGATCCGCCTGCCGTCGCCGTTCAAGCGCCGCCCAATCAACCGGCAGCCACTTGGCGTCTCGGCAACGCGTATCCAGACGGAACCCAGCACCAGTACGCGTCCAAGTCACAAACTGCTGCGCTTCGAGCCGTTCAAGTACCGGGACAACGCCCATCGCTCCGCCAAAACCCGGAGGCAACCCATCCAAGTTAATGGATGCGCCGGTTTCGAGACGCTTTCCGACGGCGCGCCATAGTGCACGGAGGACCTCACGATCGAACTCCCGCTCGCCCTGAAGCTCGTGCGTAATGCGCGCTGGGGCCGCGAGCAGCCGGACCCACACGCGGCCTAGTGCCGGCGGTTCGATAGCGAGCGTACCTGCCGCAGCCAAGATGCGTAGCGCGGCAGCGGCTTTGCGATCACCCGCTTTGGGCGGCAATTTCTCCACGATATCGTCGAGAGATAAGCCGACAAACGCCTGTGCATCGACATGATTGCGCATCACGCGCCACGTTTGCTCGATCAGCGTGCGATCAGGATGCGCGTTCTCGATGAAAAATTCGTGCGTAAATCGATCTGGATATGAATGTAATAAAACGCAGGTACTCTGATCGCCGTCGCGTCCTGCGCGTCCCGCCTCCTGGTAATACGCTTCGAGTGAGCCGGGCATGGCGTGATGGACAACCAGTCGCACGTCGGGCTTGTCGATGCCCATACCAAACGCACTCGTGGCGACAATGACACGTGCGCGCTCGTTCATAAATGCATTTTGCGCATTTTGCCGAAGGCCGTCATCAAGTCCGGCGTGATAGGCGACCGCCTTAACCCGTGATCGTACAAGGACCGCAGTCACACGCTCAACGGCCTTCCGCGTTGGCGCATACACAATGGCTGGCCCCTCGCTTTCGCGAAGCCAATGCACGGTGGCCTGGTCTTTGTCAGACTGCGTCCGCGTTGGTGCAACATGATACGTAAGATTGGTGCGATCAAACCCCGCCACCACAATCTCGGCGTCGTGTAGCGCGAGCTGTCGCACAATGTCCACGCGCACATCGGGCGTGGCGGTCGCCGTGAGCGCGACCGTTTGCGGCGCGCCCATCCGTTCGCGAATGAGCCCGATGCGACGGTAACTTGGCCGAAAGTCGTGTCCCCATTCACTGATACAGTGCGCTTCGTCAACGGCCAACAGCGTGATGCCGATGTCCGTCAATTTTTGCAGCGTGCGGCCAGCATCTAGACGTTCTGGCGCGAGATACAACAGCTTGAGCGATCCATCCGCCACTTGCGCCATGCGATCCGCAACTTCGCTCGAACTCAGCGTGCTGTTGATAAAGGCGGCTGGCAATCCACGCCGCGCGAGTGCGTCAACTTGATCTTTCATCAAGGAGATTAGCGGCGACACGACGACTGTGAGGCCCTGGCGCATGAGCGCTGGCACTTGGTAGCACAGCGATTTTCCGCCGCCGGTTGGCAGCACAACCAGTGTATCGCGCCCTGCTAACACCGATTGCACCGCACGAATTTGCGGTGGACGGAAATCGGGATACCCAAACGATGTGCGCAGCGTCGAACGTGCTTGATCGAGCGTGCCGAATTGTTCTCGCGTGGTCATGGCTGCATGCAAGCGCACGGACCGCACCTGTGCATCACCCAAATATTGCGACGTATCACCTTAGACTGCGCGCACGAAATGTCCGCGTGTGAATGCACCAGCGAGCAGCGCGCGCGACGCGGTCAGATTAGGGGCGCTATCGGTGGAAAGTGCGTCGAGCGCGTCGCGGTAGGTTCGCGTAATAGCGGCAACCGGATCACCAGGCACATTGAATTGCAGCTGATATCCACGAACGCCGTTGCGCCACAGTGCTGGCAAATACTCCGCCCCGTCAATCGGTCGCGAATGCAAAAGGCGATTACGGCAATCAGAATCAGTGGCCACGGCAAAGGTGTAGCCTGCAGGATCGGTGATCGACACATTCGGATGCTTCTGCACGCACAGATCTCGGCATGTCGTCGGCTCACGATCAAACGCGGCGGACAAAATACAATGTTCGATGGTCATGCCTTCGGGACGACCGTACACAAGGACGTCGAAGGCGCGACCGTGCCACGGTGCAACGAGCGCGGCAAGCTCGTCGAGCGTCAGTTCGATCGACGCACAAATGTGTGATGCGCCAAGTTCGAACAGCAGTGCGGCGGTGTGTTGATTGAACGCGTTCGTGGCGTAGTCGGCAATGACATCCCGTCCAGCGCCGCCAAGCTCTGCGACCAGGCCGAGATGTCCGCTCAGTAACGGCAACTCGAGGTTCAGCCACTTCTCGAGCTTTTTACGCTCTTCCGGACGCACGATGGTTGGCGTACGTACACGCAGTGTTATGCCCAGTACCGTCAACTCTTCGCGCAACGCATGCACGCGCGCGAGCGGCGGCGCCGGATGACGTAAGAACGGATCAAGCACAATTTCCGTCGCGCCACCCGCAGCAGCCGCCCGCGCTGTTTCGACATCGTAGACAACGGCGCGCAGCGCAAACGTCGCTGTGTGTTGCGGCGATGTGGTGCGCATTGAAAGATCGGCAATAGCTTCGGCAATTGCGGTTTCGCGAGTGTTCACTAACGCCATGCGCTCCCAACTCAATCGTTCCTGCAGTTGTTCAACGGCTTGTTGCCGCAAACGATTAAGTTCGCTCACTGGCACAAACATTCCGATGGACAATCCCGTGTCGTCGAGCGAACCGAGCACGAATGGTGTTTCGCCAAGCCGGCCGAGCTGCTCGCGAAGTTGCGGGAGATCGAGTGCGCGTTTGGCAGCGGGTGCGAGCGGTACATCGCCACGTACCGTTACCTCGTCCTCGCCAGATCGCCAAATAGTTTTGAGTGGACCACCGGCATGCCCGAACACGCGGACATCAACGCGACGTCGACCAACACGATCAGGAATAACGATGTTCGCAAAACTCTCCTGCGCGGCGCGCATGAGCGTTACGTCGTTTGAGCGTACGACACGCCATCCTTCAGATACTCGCACGCGCATCGCGATCGCTTGACGGTGGATGCCGTTGCGGACGTGAAGGGTGCGAACGGCGGACACGGTACCGCCAATGGTTTCGCTGTCGCTATGCTCTGGTGCTTCAAAGCCAATGCCGTCGCCAATCACGATCGGATGCGACACGTCGACAATAATGTCGTTGCCTTCTCGTCCGACAACGGTTCCGAGCGGTAATCCGCGATTGTCGGGTTGTGTGCGCGTGATGTACTCACGCCCTTGGCGCCCGCCGTACATGCCACCGGTGAAACCTCGACTGAAGATTTGCACGAGCGGTTCTACTTCGTCGCGCGGTGGTGGCGTGATGTCACCCGTGGCTAAGCGATCCAACCATTCGCGATACGCGTGTGTGACGGTTGCAACGTATTCGGGCTTCTTCTTGCGCCCTTCGACTTTTAAACATCCGATACCCGCGAGGGCGATCTGTTCGAGGTGATCATGCGCAGCGAGATCCTTCGCGGAGATCAAGAAGCCGCGATCAAGCTCGGCGTTGGTCTCGTTGTCGTTGAGCACATAATCCTTCCGACACGATTGCGCACATGACCCGCGATTCGCCGAACGTTCGGAGATCATGCCGGACATAAAACATTGGCCGGAATACGCGATACACAGCGCACCATGCACGAATGTTTCGAGACCAAGCGTTGGCACGGCTGCATGAATGGCGCGCAAATCTTCGATCGTATTTTCGCGAGCCAGCACGACGCGGTCGATGCCCAGATGTGCCATCACTCGTGCTCCGGACGCGTCATGCACCGTCATTTGCGTGGAGCCGTGAATTTCGAGCGTTGGGTAAATGCGCTGAATGAGTCGAACCACACCTAAGTCCTGCACAATGGCGGCGTCAATACCGCAATCCACGCACTCGCCTAAGTAGAACAATGCATCCGCGAGCTCGGCGGGTTTAATGAGCACGTTGAACGTGAGGTAAATGCGCACTCCGCGGGCATGGGCCAGCGCGCACGCTTGTGCTAACTCTTCGAGGGAGAGCTGCGCGCCTTCGTCGCGAGCGTTGTACATCGAGGCGCCGAGGTAAATCGCATTGGCGCCGTTGGCAACGGCGGCGCGGACGGCGTCAAGCGAACCGGCCGGCGCGAGGAGTTCTGGGACAGTGAGCGCGGTCATCCGAGCAATCTAGTCCGCATTGCGTTTAGGTGGGTGCGCCCCTCAACGACACGCAGGCCGGGGCGAGTCGTGCATCACCATTTCCGTTCGACGCGACAACGTGTTACAACTTGCTCCGCAGTCGCTCGACGACACGCAATACAAGCGCTAGCGCAACGCAGGCGATGCCGGCCCAGCGCGCCCACGCCGCGTTCGTGCGCAGCGCGAGGGTAAAGAATACAACGCCAAGCAAGACGAGGCCCAGCTTGGCGCTGCTCATGCGAACGCGGGCAACGCGACGGCGTGGGCTTCTGCGTCGGGCACGTCGATAACCATGCGCAGCAGGGCCGTAGAATACACCTTGCCCTGTGCATCGGTTTTGAGCGAAAACGTGCCGCCGCCGTCGAGGGCGCCGTGCAGTAGAAAGTTCAGCGCGCCAAGATTTGGCAACTCAAAGCGATCCACTGCACCGTGAATCTGCCCCGCGAAATGCGCCGCCACACGATCGCGCGTAACGTACGTGTCGAGAATGGCATACCACTCTGGGCGCAACGCGATCAGTCCGACGTTGGCGGTGTCGCCCTTGTCGCCGCTCCGTGCGTGCGCAATGTCTAGTAACCGAACATGCATGGCGACTACTCCAGGATACGAACAGCGGTGGAAACTGCGCGCTTGTCGAGCAGCGCCGGCCAGTAGGCAACGATTTCTTCAACTTTCGGGCGTCCGCCGGCAAAACCAGTGACGGAGGGCGGACCATTGAGTACCAATGGCACGATCTCTCGCGTGAACCGCTCAACGGCCGCGCGATCACTCCCACGCACGCCAATGCGGTATTGCACTTCCGGTGCGTCGTGTCCATCGCCTCCCATCGCACCATGCGTGGCGTTCGCGCCGACAAACTCGCTCAACACTTGATCGAATTTCAAGCCCAAATTGTCGAGTCGTTCGCGGAGCACACGATCCGCCAGTTGCGCCTTCTCCATCGCATCGGGCCACGAATAGACGAGTGAACCAACGGCTTTAAAGCCCGCGCGATAAGCGATCGACACTTTCAAATACGGCGTTGGCGGCGCACCGGTGATGCCCTGCACGCGCACGCGATTCTCGCCAATCTGTTCGAGTTGAATGCTTGTGAAATCGGCGACGACATCGGGCGTGATATACGCGTGCGGATCTCCCATCTCATACACCAACTGCTCCTTCACGCTCGGCACCGACACTCGGCCCCCGGTGTTGGCATGTTTGGTGATCACGAAACTGCCGTCCGCATAGGCTTCGGCGATCGGATAACCAACGTTGGCAAGATCTGGAATTGTTCGCCATTCGTGTAAACAATTGCCCCCTGAGCTTTGCGCGCCACACTCAAGGATGTGACCAGCGATAATACCCGCTGCCATCGCGTTCCAATCGTCCGGCTTCCATCCAAACTCATGTCGCAACGGCGCCATCGTAAGCGCGGTATCGGTGCTGCGACCGACCACGACGACGTTGGCACCTTGTTCGAGCGCTTCAACAATTGGCGTCGAACCGATGTATGCATTGGCAGAGAGCACACGATCGCGAATGCTGGAAAGCGGCTCGCCTGTATCCATATTCGCGAGGAGATGTCCAGCAGCCAGCAGTTCGTCTAAGCGACTGAGAATATCGTCGCCGGTAATGACTCCGATGCGGATCTTTCCACGCACGCCACTCTTCGATGCGGCTTCGAGCAGGGCATCAGCGCAGGCGACGGGATTCACACCACCCGCGTTCGCGATCACCTTCACCCCGCGCTCGGCGACTGCGGGGAATATGCTTTCCATTGCGCCGATAAAATCCCGCGCGTATCCCATGCGTGGATCACGCTCTTTCTGTTTTTGCAGAATAGACATCGTGACTTCGGCGAGATAGTCGAGCATGAGGTAGTCGATAGGACCACCCTCGACTTGTCGACGCGGCGCCTCTGGCCAGTCTCCCCAAAATCCTTGTCCACTCGCCACGCGAACTACCCGTGGTGCATCGCTCATAACCACTCCGGTTCGTGTGTGCTTCTAGTCGGTGGCGCCGGGCATCGGCGGCAGCACGAATGCACCAAGGTGCGGTCCCGGATTATGGCTTGCTGCGCGCAATGCGAGAGCGAGCATGGTCCGGGTGTCTTCGGGATAAAGAATGGTATCGGCAAACCCGCGTGCGGCCGCGTACCGTGCGTCAAGCTGGGCATCGTAGTCAGCGCGCATCGCATCAACCGCTTGCGTGACTTCTGGCGATGGCGCCGTTCCTGCGGCCTTTGCGGCTTGTAGTGCTGGCCCGTGCACCGCCTGAATAGCGGCCTCGCCTTCCATTACGGCCATGCGTCCCGTGGGCCAAGTAAAAACGAAGTCGGGATCGAATCCCTGCCCCGCCATCGCGTAGTAACCCGCGCCGCTTGCGTGATTGACGGTGAGCACAATTTTTGGGACGCGCGCACACGCCATCGCCTCAACAAATCGTGCACCCGCGCGAATGATGCCTTCGTGCTCCGCTTCGGGACCAACCATGAAACCTGAGACGTCTTGTACAAACAGAATGGGCAACCCTTGCCGATCGCAGCGTTCGAGAAAGAACGCCACCTTCTCCGCGCTTTCGGCATAGATGATGCCGCCAAACCGTGGTTTCTCACCTGCGCGTCCTTTGATCAACCCACGTTGATTGGCAACGATGCCGACGGCGATACCTTCAATACGCGCGTCACCGCAGATCATCTCTTTCGCGAGATGCGGCTGAAACTCGTCAATCACTCCATCGTCGAGCACAGCCTTCAACAAACCATGCATATCGTACGACATGCGATGATCGGCGGGCAACACATCATACATCGCTTGCGGCGGCAATGCGGGTGGACGAAATGTCGGCTGCACGGCTTGCGTTTTGCGCGGCAAACGCGCGACGAGTTCGCGCAATTTTTCGAGGCACGACGTGTCGTCATCGAGCGCATAGTGCGCGACGCCCGACACTTCCGTGTGCATCTCCGCGCCACCCAACGTCTCACCGTCGACGGTTTGACCCGTGGCACCTTTCACGAGATTGGGTCCACCTAACCCCATAAACGACGTGCCCTTCACCATAAGAATCACGTCGCTCAGCGCGGGTAGGTAAGCACCGCCCGCCACGCACTGTCCCATCACCGCCGCGAACTGCGGAATGCGCAGATACCGGCGCATGATGGAGTTGTAATAAAATATGCGCGCTGCGCCATACTGCCCCGGAAAGACGCCGCCTTGATAGGGCAAATTTACACCGGCAGAATCGACGAGATACACGATGGGAATGCGGCAGCGCATGGCGATTTCTTGCGCGCGCAAAATCTTCGTGATTGTTTCGGGCCACCATGAACCCGCTTTCACCGTGGCATCGTTGGCGACAACCACCACCTCGCGTCCGTCGATGATGGCCACGCCCGTAATGACACCCGCACCGGGCGCTTGTCCATCGTAGCGATCGTACGCGACGAGCAGCCCAACTTCAAGAAATGGCGTGCCTGGATCTGCGAGACGTTCGACTCGTTCGCGAGCCGTGAGTTTTCCCTGCTTATGCTGCTTCTCGATCTTATCCGGACCGCCGCCTAGTCGGAGACGGGATTCCAGTTCGCGTATCTCGCTCGCGAGCTGGCGAAGTCTCGCCGTCACGCGTCCTGCTGTTGACGTTCGGCAAACCACGTGCGGATGTAGTTGACCAAATCCTGCGTGCTGGTGCCGGGTCCGAAGAGACGCGCCACTCCGCGTTGCTGCAAAGCATCCATGTCTTCTTTCGGAATGATGCCGCCGCCTGTGAGCAAAATGTCCTCACGTCCCGCGTCGACCAGCAGATCGCGCACGCGCGGAAAAAGCGTCATGTGCGCGCCACTCAAAATGGACAAGCCGACCACGTCCACGTCTTCCTGAATGGCGGCCGTGGCGATCATCTCCGGTGTTTGATGGAGTCCGGTGTAGATCACTTCCATACCGGCATCACGGAGCGCAGCCGCGACAACTTTTGCGCCGCG
>JANYFO010000052.1 GCA_025362635.1 Gemmatimonadaceae bacterium
TGCCCGGCAGTGCCAGCTTCCAGATCCGCGTGACCGAAGGCTTTGATGCTTACCACTACATCTGCCACTTTGGTTGATCCGCACGTTCAGCAACACAATTCCCTGCGGCCACGACGGACAACATCTCGCAGCGTATTCGCGATGCGTTCGACCCGCGACGCATTCCCAACCGCGGCATCTTTGGCGAATACCCCGCATGACTGCTTCACTCAAACCATGCGCGTTGCCGGACACTCCGCTCGCCCATGCGTCCGCCGGACTCGACGCGTGCGTACACTGCGGTTTTTGCTTGCAGGCGTGCCCAACGTACGTCAATCTCGAAGACGAAAACGATAGTCCACGTGGACGACTCGTACTCATGCGTCGATTGCTCGACGGTGCTATCGCACTTGACGACCCCGACGTCGGCGCACACATCGATCGCTGCCTCGGCTGTCGCGCATGCGAAACGGCGTGTCCGTCTGGGGTGCCGTACGGCGAACTGCTGGAAGCGACGCGTGCCACCATGTTGCCGGTGCGCAGCTTGCCACTCGTTGCACGAATAGTGCTTGCCGTATTTGCACGCGAATCGTTTTTGCGACCGGCACTCTTTGCCGCACGAGTGTTGCGCGCGACACAAATTCCACGCGCGCTCGCGCGCATCCTTCCCGCGCGGCTCGCATTCCCGTTCGCGATGCTCGCGTCATCCGCACCGCATCTGCGCAACACGCAAGGGCTCAACGCGCGGAGGCGCGCGATACCTTTGGCGCGCGCCTCCGAACTGGCTACGTCAGTCGCACTGCTGGACGGTTGCGTGATGGACGGTCTATTTGGTCACGTGAACGCAGCGACCGCTCGCGTCTTGCTCGTCAACGGGTACGATGTGATCGCAGCACCACACCAGAAATGTTGCGGCGCACTCCATGCGCACGCTGGCGATCTTGAGAGTGCACGCGCGCTCGCACGCGCCAACATCGCGGCCTTCGAGTTATCAAACGTTCAGTACATCGCCATCAACTCAGCCGGCTGCGGTGCAATGGTCAAACAATATGCGCATCTTTTACGCGATGATCCCGCATGGGCGCTGCGCGCGGAACAGATCACGGCGCGTGCGCGTGATATTTCCGAATTGCTCGCCGCGGTCGGACCGACACAAGGCGGTGCATTGCCGCTCCGCGTAACGCACGATCCGCCGTGTCATCAGCTCCATGCGCAGCGTGTCGTCAAGCAGCCGCTGGCTGTGCTCGCGGCAATTCCCGAGCTCACGGTCATTCCGCTGGACGAGGCCGACCAGTGCTGTGGAAGCGCTGGCATTTACAATCTGATTGAACCCGACACATCAGACGCCGTTCTTGCACCGAAGTTACGGTGCATTGCGCAAACGCACGCCACGTATGTCGCCTCGGGCAATCCGGGCTGCATGATGCAACTTGGTGCGGGTTTGCTGCGCAGCGGCTCAACCACGCGTGTTGTGCATCCCATTGAATTGCTCGACGCGTCGTACGCCATGAAGCAGCGCAACACCTAGCACGCGGTGAGGGAAACGCTACGCGCGATTATCATTGCGTTTGACGGACTCGTTGCAGACACGCTTGGCGCTCGCGCGCAAGCGATTGCTGATGCGCTGACCTCGGAGGGCACACCAATATCGGCCGAGGCAATCGCGGAACGTGTCGCGGGCCGATCACTTGAGGAGACCATCGAGCATGTGCTGCGGCATCACGCAGCGCAAAGCGGTGAGTCAATCGATCATACGACGCGCGATCTCGCGGTACTCCGTGCGCGTCGAAGTTATTCCGCGATCATTGCGCTCGGGCTTCCATTGCATGCGCCGGCAACCGCTTGGATTCTGAACCATGCAGCCAATGGTGTGAAGGTCATTCTTCGCGCCGATAGCGCGCGCGCTGACGTTGAAACGATGCTTCGACTTTCTGGATTTTCCGACAACATCGCATTCGCGCGATGCGCTGATGACCTCCCTCGGCTTCGCGGACTTTCCATGACGGAAAGCGGGTGGAGTGCGATAATACATCGTCTCGGTGCGATGCAAATCACGCCGAGCGCGTGTCGAGCGGTCGAGGTAGCGCAATCTGCAGCTAAGATTGCGCAAACACTGATGTCTGATGTTGTGCTCACTTCGACCTTGTCGTAACCTGCGGAACACTATCGCACATTGAGGGAGCGTCATGTTGGAGATCGCGCACGTAATTGCGGCGCCACTGGATGTATCTGATCTTGCGGCATATCACGCATTGCAGACTGACGCCGTCTGGTTTGAGTCTGTGGGACATTGGAGCAGCTTCCGGGGCGAAAAGGCGGCCGAAGCATTGAATGGCCTCGTCACCAACGATGTGACGTTGCTCAGTCCTGGGGAAGGTCAATACGCCGCCGCGCTAAGTCCCAAGGGAAAAGTGGTCGCCGACATGCTGATCATTCGTGTCGACGAGAACACCTTTCAACTCACGTTGTTACGAGCGGCGGCAGACAGTTGGTTGGCACTCGCGCGCAAATATGTAAATCCGAGACTCGCAAAAATTGCGGACGAATCGGAGCGCTATGCGACGTGGATGCTCTACGGTGCGCGTGCCATCGAAGCGATGGCCGCGTTGGGTGGTGCGAAGGCGAGCACGGAAGGATTGGGCGACGTCATGGTCGCGGCGCTTTCTGGATGGCCCGTGTGGCATCATGCGCCATGGAATCTCGGCAAGGTGTCGATTCGACTCATTCGCGCACCGATCATGGGCGCCATTCCCGGATTCATTCTCATGGCCGACGTTGCCGATGCAGAGATTGTTCGCGAGCATTTACGCGCATTCAACGTGCTTCCGGCCAATCGCACGGTGTGGAATGTGGCTCGCGTTGAAAGTGGCCGACCGGCGTGGGGTCTCGACATGGACGAGAATACGATACCGCAGGAAGCGAATCTCGACGCGCTTGATGCGATTTCGTTTACAAAGGGCTGCTACACCGGCCAAGAAACCGTCGCAAGGCTTCATTTTCGTGGGCACGTCAACAAACAGTTGCGCGGCCTTCGCGCCAGCGCACCACTGCTGTACGGCGCACCCATCACCGACAGCAGCGGCAAAATAGTTGGTGATGTACGGAGCAGTGTCGTCTCGCCAAAGCATGGTGCCATCGCCATCGCGATGATTCGGCGCGAAGTGATGATCGGCGACTCCGTCCTGATCGGCGAGGACGATCAGCAGATCTCGGCACGTGTGGTCGCGTTGCCGTTTGGCGACGAATAATCCTGAAATTGGACTAAGGCAAAAAAAGCGGGGCACGTTCCGAAGAACGTGCCCCGCTTTTTCATCGCCGAAGCGACGAAATTACATCTTCTTGGTCGTGTCAGCGGCCGGAGCGGCTGGCGGCGTCATCGTCGCCGAATCCTTCTTGCTCGAATCCATGCCAGGGGCCATGGCGGGCGTCACAACGGCAGCTTTCGTAGAATCAGCAGCCGGTGCCTTTTCGGCGGCGGAACAGGCGGCAAGAACGGCAACAACGGCAAGCAGGGCAATGCGCTTCATGTGGAGACTCCAAGGCGATGGCAGGTGTGTGCGCCGCACACGTAAACACGCGCGGCTCCACCGGAAATCGCCGGCGGGATTTAACAACTGGAATGTACCGAACCCAGCCACAGAGTCAACGGTTACGACTTCAGTGGGCACATCTGAGCGTCGTTGCGCGCTATATCTTGGCAATTGCACGGCACGCGCTCACGCGTCGCTCAAAGTCCATCACATCAGACCAGTCTCGTGTCCCGTCTTCCCGACTCCCTCGGCGCACTCCGCCGGTCGACATTTGCGCTCAATCGCCCGGCCGGCGTCAAAGATGAGCTGCGTCGCAATCTCATCGCGCGACTTCGCGAAGGCGGCCCACTGTTTCGTGGCGTGCTCGGCTACGAAGAAACGGTCATGCCGCAAATTGTCAACGCCGTACTTGCGCGCCATAACTTCATTTTGCTTGGCCTCCGTGGTCAGGCAAAATCGCGAATTCTTCGAGCGCTTGTAAGCCTGCTTGATGAGCAGATGCCGGTAATTGCTGGCAGCGAAGTCAATGACGATCCGTTCGCACCAATTTCCAAGTTTGCCAAGCTTCGCGTCGCCGAGTTGGGAGACGACACCCCAGTTGCATGGGTCGGTCGCGACGCGCGCTACGTCGAAAAGTTGGCAACACCCGACGTCACGGTGGCGGATATTATCGGTGATGTTGATCCGATTAAGGCCGCACGTGGTGGACATATCCTCAGCGACGAACTGACAATCCACTACGGCATGTTGCCGCGCGCCAATCGCGGCATCTTTGCGCTCAATGAATTGCCCGATCTCGCCGGCAAGGTGCAGGTCGGACTGTTCAATATTATGCAGGAAGGGGATGTCCAGATCAAAGGCTACCCCATTCGCCTCGAACTTGACGTGATGCTTTGCTTCACGGCAAATCCGGAGGACTACACGGCGCGCGGCAAGATTATCACGCCGCTCAAAGATCGCATTGGCAGCGAGATCATTACGCACTATCCCGAGAGCGTTGACCTTGGCATGCAGATCACTCGACAAGAAGCGTGGACGAAACGTGATGATGGCATTCCCGTTCGTGTGCCCGATCTCATCGAAGAAGTAGTCGAGCGCGTGGCGTTTGAAGCGCGTGAAGATAAGCGTGTAGATAAGCGCTCGGGTGTGTCCCAACGCATGCCTATTTCTGCCATGGAAAATGTGGTTTCTAACGCCGAGCAGCGCGCCTTGCGTGCGCGTGACACGGAGGCCGTTCCGCGCGTGGCCGATGTTTATGCCGCATTGCCCGCCATTACCGGAAAGATAGAACTCGAGTACGAAGGTGAGTTAGTTGGTGGCGCGGCAATCGCGAAGGAATTGATTCGCCGTGCATGCGACGCAACATTGCGCGACCGCGCGGGCGATCTCGACACTGACGACATTGTGATCTGGTTTGATGCGGGTGGCGCACTTCAGGTAGCGGACGATGTGTCATTGAAACTGGTGCGACAGGGTTTTGACAGTGTACCGGGACTTGTCTCATCAGTGGTTGCGCTCGGACTCGCGAAGAAAGGTGACGACCCCATGATTGTTGTAGCGTGCGAACTGGTGCTCGAAGCATTGGTTGCCCGTCGAAAGATTTCGCGAAGCGACGAAGGGAAGTACGGTCGTGCTGATCGCGAGACTCGTCGTCGTCCCAATCAGGAGTTTTTCGGCGGCTAACGGCGCTGTGCAGTTGGTTTGTCTAGTACTCACACGCCAAATGCATCATTATTAGGAGGTATCACCAAACCTCCCGCCCCAAAAAAACTTTATGGATTCCGGACTCGCTGCCGGCGTGCGTTCAAACGCGCGTCGCCGCCGCATGGTTATGACGTGCTCGATCACGTCGTTAGCCTGCGCGCTCGTCGGATTCGCCCCAGAAACGCTCGTCGCACAACGCACGGTCGTCGACTCTACTGCCCGCGACAGCGTTTCTCAGCGTCTCGTCCCCGTGAACGTTCGGTCTACGCGTAGCGGCGTGTCCATTTTTAATGCGCCGCTCGCCATCACGCGCATTGCGCGCGAAAACTTCGCCGGCAAGGCCGGTTTCGGGTTGAATGACGCAATGGCGACGGTTCCCGGAGCGCTCGTGCAATCGCGTTATGGTACATCTGATGTTCGCATCACGATTCGCGGATTTGGCGCACGTGGTGCCGGCGATCGCTCCAACGCGGGTACGTCACGCGGTATCCGCGTGCTTATGGACGGCATGCCCGAGACTGAACCTGACGGACGCACCTCGTTCGACAACGTCGATCTCGCATCGGCGGAAGGCATCGACGTTATTCGCTCGAACGCGAGTTCGTTGTGGGGCAACGCTGCAGGCGGCGTGGTCAGCATTTCCACCGTGCCTCAAGTCGACAAGCCATTCATGACGGCACAAGCGATGAATGGCACCTTCGGATTGCAGCGCTACATCGCACAAGCGGGGGCGCCACTCGGCAGCGGCGTCGCTTACGCCACGCTCGTAAACACAACATTTGACGGATGGCGCGCTAATTCCAGCTCGCGTCGCGTGTTGTTCAATGCGGGTATCGCGACACCCGTTAGCGACAAAACGCTTCTACGTGTGCACCTGCTTGGCGCAAACAACTTGATGCACATACCGGGTCCGCTCTCCGCTGCCGACGTCGCGACAAATCCACGCCAGGCCAACGCAACATACGCCGCGCGCGACGAACGTCGTTTTAACCGACTCGGACGCCTTGGCGTCGCCATCGAACATCAGATCGACAACAAGCAATCGCTATCGGCGGTCACGTACGTCAATCCGAAGTATTTACAGCGCTCCGAGCGCGGCACCTTCCGCGATTTCACGCGCTACCACGTTGGTGGCAATGTGCAGTACAATCGAATCGACAAAATTGGTACCACGACGCGTAATCGAATCAACCTCGGCCTCGACCAAGCCTATCAAGACGGCACAATCCTATTCTACACTCTCTCGAGTACCAATGGTCGTGGCGTCACGTTGCGCGACAACAAGGGCGAAGGCGCATACAATTCGGGATTGTTTGTTGAAGACGAACTCACGCTCAATGACAAGATCTCTGTCACACTCGGCGCACGTGGAGACGCGATTTCGTATTACTACAAAAGTTTTAGCATGCCACAACTGGACGCGAGCAAACGTTTCGCACGCGTGACGCCAAAGCTCGGTGCAACGTATCGTTTCTCTCCGACACACACGCTGTATGTCAACGTGGGTGGTGGCATTGAAGCGCCCGCCGGTAACGAAACAGATCCGGCCAGCACGTTTGGTCAAGACACGATCACCGCGCTCAACCCATTGCTTGCACCCATTCGTTCGACGACGTATGAGGTGGGCACCAAGCACGTGATGGCGGTTGGCGATGGCAGCGGCACGCTCGAATCCGTGTCGTATGATATGGCGGGCTATCTCACCAACGTGACCAACGAAATTGTGCCGTATCGCGGTGGCCGCTTCTACTTTACCGCAGGACAAGCGCGTCGAGTGGGCGCCGAGGTGGGAATAACAGCGGCCATACGCGGTGGATTCCGTTGGGAGAATGCGTTCACGCTGTCACAGAATAAGTACCAGCAGTACGTCGTGGATTCTGTTCACTATGGGAAAGCGGGTGCAACAGCCGACTATGCTGGCAACAAGATTGTTGGTATTCCCGACTATTTTTACGGCTCGACGCTGGTGTATGGGCCGAGGTCCGCGCCGCGCGGTATCTCAGTGCAAGTTGGCATGCAGGGCACGGGTCGTTACTTCGCGGATGACGCAAACACGATCACCGTACCCGAGTCGCATATTTTGAGTGTTGGCCTGCGTTCGGATCGACTTGTCCGCATTGGCGATGCATTCGTACGCGCATTTATAAACATCGAAAACGTTTTGGATCGTCGTTGGATCGGGTCCGCGTTCCTGAATCCCGATGTTGTGAACGGCGCGCCGATAGCGTACGAGCCGGGCATGCCACGCAGTGTAACCGTAAGCTTGAGCATCACGCGCGGCAGGTAAATGGCTATAGCTCTTGCAACCGGGACGACCGCAACGTCCACGCGGCGAACGCCAGCGACACGATCGCACCACCGCTGATCGCCCATGCCACGCCAACAAATCGCGCCGCTGCACCAAGCATAAACGCACCAACTAATTGCGAAAGCCCAACAAACAGAAGCGAATAAAACGCCATTAATCGGCCGCGAAATTCTTCAGGTACCAGCGACTGTAAAATGCCGTTACCGAGCGCATTAAACATGATCATCGTACCGCCCGTAAAGAGCAGTACAATGTTGGCAACGTTTGGTGCCTTCGTGAAGGCGAACGCGATCAGTAACACCGGAAACGCCAGTCCCGTCATCATCATCAATCGCCCCCGTTTCAAATGGGTCGCGGGCCCCGCGATAAGCAACGCCCCGATCAGTCCACCAATTCCAACCGACGCAAGCAATCCCCCGTATCCGTCGGCACCGAGACCCAGTTGATCACGCGCGACCACCGGCATAAGCGTCATGAACGGTCCGCTAAAAATCGCGCCAACGGTTACCAGTGTGAGCAAATCACGCACCGGTCCTCGCTGTAACAAGTGACGCAATCCTGCCACCGCGCTTTCCGTACTTTCGCGGTACGCCTCCCGCACGCTGCGCGCCTCGAGCACCACGTCCGGTGACGGCAGGCGAATGCGAAACAACCCCCACAGCACGGCCACGAAACTGATGGCGTTCAATCCGAAGCACCACGAAATTCCTAAGCGGTGAATGACCAATCCACCAATGGCCGGCCCAACGATCCGCGCAAGATTAAATCCGCTGGCATTCAGCGCGATTGCGGGCTGTAAGTCGTCTCGTCCAACAAGCTGAACAATCATTGACTGACGCGCCGGGATCTCGACGGCGCTACACATCCCCTGCACCACCGCGAGCGCAAGTATGAGCGGCACCGAAATCACGCCCAGCCACGTGCAGGCCCACAGGGCGGCGGCCTGCAACAACATCACGCTTTGTGTGATGCGGACGATACGAATGCGATTACCCCGATCAACAAACGCCCCGGCATGCATCGACATTACTACAATCGGCAGCGCTCCGACCGACGCAACGAGTCCGACAATAAACGCATCGTTCGACAGCTGCAGCGATAGCCACCCTTGCGCCATGGTTTGCATCCACGAGCCAACCAACGAGAGTGTTTGCCCGATCCAAAATATTCGAAAGTTCCGATGAACTTGGAGGACTCGGAACGGATTGCGCGAGGCTATGGGTTTGCGATTTGAAGTACCGCGACCGACCAGTCGCCACGACCGGCGCGATTTAACTCGTCCGCTTTCGTTTCCATTTCTTGAAGACGTGCGGGATCGAGCACCGACCTGTCTTTAGCGAACGAACGCTTGTCGAACAACGGAATATCTCGCTGGTATTGCTCGCTCCCCCAGAACTGTTGTGCTTCGGAATCTTGAGACCAACTGCTGATTTTCAGACCTGCCGCATGGGCCATCGACTCAAGGCCAACCCTTGAAACAATATGTAGATGTCGTGGAGCGTCGAGGGCAAGCCAGTCTGCCCCGTACACGTCAAATGCCTCACATGGGACTGACGGAAATCTCAGCAGCAGTTGCCCGTCATTTGAAAGCAGATCTCGACATTCACGCAATGTTTGCAGTGGGTCTGGCAGATGCTCAAACACGTGGTGCAACATGATCAAATCGAACGGTCCGCGCATCTCGCTGAGGGCCGCGCGCGCGACGCGCACACCACCGGGATATGAGATGGAGCGCGGGAGAAACGGATCAACGCCGTGCGGGTGTAGGAATCCAGCGTTACGAAGCTCGATCAACAACGAGCCAGCGCCACAGCCCACATCAAGAATTCGTGCTGTCGGAGAGACCGTAACTTTTGCCAATGCTTTCGGAGTGACAATCGGGCCCATTCGCGAAGCAAGTAGCCGTTCGAGCGCGTGATAACCGGCACGGTGAGCGCGTCGCTGCACGTGTCGCAGGAAAATGCCAACCCGCGCTTTGATCGTTATCGAGCCCTCAGGCGTCGAAAACGAGTAATAGTCGTCGGGATAAAACTCTGAAAGGTTGTCTGGGATTCTGTCAATTTGTAATCCTTCGCATCCAGCACACTCGACGTATTGGAACACCGTTCGTGTGCCGAACATCATCTCGCGGACAGCTACTTCTCTCCGTGCATCGCCCGAGCCGCACATGCGGCACTTGAAATCTGTAGCCACGAATGGTGCTCTCCCAGTAAGAAAGTCCAACTTATATAAGACAAATCTAGCCGCACCGCGTCCGTTGGCTTTTTTGCAACCGTGCCGTGCACTTGCGAGCGCGGAACCATGCTGCTTGCTCACGACGTTCAAGAAGTAAGTGTTGTAACTTGCTGTTCGATTCTTTGCTCGAGGCCAGTATGCGTTTCCACACCTACACCAAGTTCAGCGCCCAGATGGCCGACGCCGTCGACCTCCAGGCGTTGCTCGACCAGTTAGCCGACTTTCTCCTGCAATCAGGCTTTGCGGGCGGCGAGCAGGGCTATTGGGGTGAGCCTCAGGAAGACGGCGACCGGTCGATGGACTCGCTCAAGCAGGCCATCCTCAACGCGCTTATCGAAAGCGGTCAACTCACGCCGGAGATGATGGACGCGTTACGAGGAAAGGGTGATGAAGTCTCCGAAGAGAAGTTGGCCGAACTGCTCGATGGCTTGGTGCAGCGTTTAGTGAGCGATGGCATGCTTACTGTTGATCAGCCCGCGCGTGTTCCGGGCTCACAACAGCCGGTCACCGGCAAAGGTTCAATCGGTCAGGCCGCCGCCAACGACGTGCAGTTCAACCTCACCGATCGCGGCATCGACTTCCTCGGCTACCGCACCCTCCGCCATTTGCTGGGCTCACTCGGTAAGTCGAGTATCGGGAGTCACGACACCCCACAATTGTCAACGGGTGTTGAGTCCGACGCATGGAGTAAGCCGTACGAATTTGGCGACGCGCTCAATCTTGATGTGCCGGGCACGCTGGCCAACGCCTTGGCGCGCACCGGTTCGCTCGAAGTGCCGATCGACCTCGATTACGGCGACCTCATGGTACGACAGTCCGAGTATCGATCGAGCTGCGCTACCGTGCTCATGCTCGACACGTCGCACTCCATGATTTTGTATGGAGAGGATCGCTTTACGCCGGCAAAAAAAGTGGCGCTCGCACTTTGCCATCTCATTCGCACCCAGTTTTCTGGCGACACCATTCGCGTAGTGCTTTTTCACGATTCTGCGGAAGAAATTCCCATCGCGAATTTAGCCAAAGCGCAAGTTGGTCCGTTTCACACCAACACCGCCGAAGGGCTGAAGCTCGCACGCCGCATCTTGATGTCGCAAAAAAAGGACATGCGACAGATCATCATGATCACCGACGGCAAACCCAGCGCGCTGTCAATGCCCGATGGGCAGG
This sequence comes from Gemmatimonadaceae bacterium, assembly GCA_025362635.1. Classification (GTDB taxonomy): domain Bacteria; phylum Gemmatimonadota; class Gemmatimonadetes; order Gemmatimonadales; family Gemmatimonadaceae; genus Gemmatimonas. Next base: position 10,924 of record JANYFO010000052.1, read on the forward strand.
TGTACAAGAATTCGATGGGTCTTGATGGCTACGTAATTGCCGAAACATTGCGCGAGGTGGCCGCGTGTCGGAAGAGCGGCATCATGATCAACACATTCATGCTCGCGCGCGATCGTGCGCTTGTAGAATTTGTCAAACGTGTGAGCGAAATCAGTCGCGGCAAAGCCTATTTTACCAACACCATGTCACTCGGCCAATTTGTGTTGATGGATTTCTTGCGCAAAAAAACGCGGACCGTGAGCTGAGTCGCAAAAAAACGCCGCGCAGGCGAACGCATGCCGAGATCGCCGCTGATATTGTCGCGGCGATTGACGCATCCGACCTTAAAACGTTCGGTCGAAAACTGCGGGCGTGGTATCGCAAAAATGCGCGTGATTTACCTTGGAGAAAAACGCGTGATCCGTATCATATCCTCGTCTCGGAGCTGATGCTTCAGCAGACGCAGGTTTCGCGCGTCATTGACTACTACGATCGGTTTCTTGCGCGTTTTCCAACACTGCGTCACGTCGCGAAAGCACCGGTTGGTCTCGTGTTGGAGCAGTGGGAAGGGCTTGGGTATTACGCGCGTGCGCGCAATTTGCACAAGTTAGCGCGCACCGTGGCGCCAGCGCATGCGCCTGATGGAACGCTGCCGAGTGACACGACGTTGCTGCGCGAACTGCCGGGGATTGGTGCATACACCGCAGGTGCGATCGCCACGTTTGCGTACGAGAAACGCGCGCCACTCGTAGATACCAACGTGTCGCGCGTTTTGTTACGTGTGTTTGCACCGGAGCATTCGCCCAAGACCGCCGTCGGACAGCGACTGGCGTGGGCGCTCGCCGAGGCGACGTTACCCGAGCGGGGTGGAATGGCAGCGTGGGAGCACAATCAAGCGCTGATGGAACTGGGAGCGTTGGTGTGCGGTGCGCGCGTTGCGCTGTGCCAGCAATGTCCGGAACGTGGTCACTGCGAATTTCTTGCTCGCGAG
>JANYFO010000054.1 GCA_025362635.1 Gemmatimonadaceae bacterium
TGCACCGCAACGTCACTCGGCGCCGGTGGTGATGTCGGCACGGGTTGTGTTGGAAACGTCGACGAGGGATCGACCAGCATCGCGGTGCGCACATCGAATTGCGGATTCTGCAACGTGGCCAACGCGCTTGGATCGGGCACCTTCACCGTGAGCGGCGTAATCCACGCACCCGCGTGCACTCCCGGCAATTCAAACAGCGACACGGTATTGCCCGCCGCGTTCGTCACCGGACCGGCAACTAACATCGCGCCATCAATCGGTGGTTTGGTACTGTTCGTGTAGAGATAGCGCACGTTCAACAGTTGTCGCAGTTGCGCGTTGGACATTTGCTTGAGGTAGTCACCGGTATCCCATCCGGTGAGTTCGTCATAGCGCCCAAGCTCATTGCCATGATAGCCCGATACACTGCGAATACCGTGCACCATGAAGCCGGTAGCTTTTCCTTCACCACTTCCTAAATACGGATCGCGTCGCGTGCCGGTCAGATTTTGTGATGCAACGGCCAATACGCGAGCAGACTCGGGCTGTTTTTTGAGATAGTCAATTACGGCGTCGCTGGCGTACAACTCCGACGCTGGCGGGGCGAACATAAAATACAATCGCTCGATGGACCACAGGTCGATGATCACCACGAGCGCAAGCACCAGAGCGATAACACGCGGGGCGATAAGACGACGCGCGGCGACGATGCACAACGCAATCGTAATCAACACCACCGTAAATGAACGCCATGCACCGAAAGCGAGCGCGGATGCGTTCGCGCTGACACGGTCTTCAAGACCGTACCCTTCCGGTACAAACGCCAGCGCGAGATTGGTCAGGACACCGCTGCTCGCCATCACCGCGAGGAGCAACGCGATTCCCACAGCGACAATGGCAAAGCGCATCTTCACACGACCTTCCATCGCGCGCTCAGCGCCGATGCCCGCCAACACTGCTGTACAGAACGACATGACGTACAACATGGTGCTTGGCGCACGGAAGAAATTCGTACCGGGCACGAGTGCATACACGATGCGGAAGAACGGCGTGTAGCCACCAAGCGCCCACAGTGTGGCGACGATGAGAGCGCCTGTCCAAAACCAAACGATGGAGCGTCGCATGCGCCCCACACCAAAAGCAAGCGCGGCTAAGATGAGGACAACGGCGCCAAGATATTCACTGTGCAAGTGAATGCCATTGCGTCCTGCGTACCCGCTCAAAATCCCGGAAAATTGCGGGAGGTACGTGTTAATGATTTCTTCCGGCGGCAACGAATACGAAATCGCGTGTTCCCATCCTTTGCCGCCAGCGCGTGGTGACCACGGCGTGTATTCGAGGAGCGGCCAAAATTGAATCGCACCACCCAGCATACCGACACCGACGGCGACCGCCGCCAACGCCAAGCGTCGCAGTGCGATTGGACGTGCGAGTTGTGTGCCTTGCGCGTCTACCGAAAATGCCAAAAACAGCGCGTACGCACCGGCCAGCAAGAGCAAATACTGCAACAGTTGCGGATGCGGCGTGAGCACCGCCAAGGTGACTGAAATCGCCAGCGCACCCCACGCCCATGGTCGTCCGTCGCGCACACCGCGGTTCACGAAAAACAACACGAGCGGAAGTAACGTCGCGACAAAAATTTTACCGTCGTGTCCCGGTGAAACGAGTCCCGCCACATTGCCACCCATCATGTATGCGAGGCCACCAATCACCGCGCCCACGTAACCAATTCCCAACGCGCGATACATAAACAGCCACGTGAAGCAACCGGACAGGAAGACGTGGAGGATCATGCCCCACGTCATCGCCGCACCTGTCTGCATAACTAAACGCAGCAAAAACGTCGGATAGAAAATGTCGCCGTGCATCGCTGCGACGTACGGCAGGCCACCAAACAGATACGGATTCCACAACGGAAACATCCCGGTCTGCCGCAGCGTCTGCGCAGCAAAATCGCGAAATGCATAGCCGGCGATGTACTGATCACTGTTCGCGCTCAACAGCGTTTGCCCGGACAATGCGGGATACGCGAGCACGAGCGTGCCCACGGCGAAGACGAGCAAGGCAAGCAGCGTCGCGACAATAAGTGACTGCGGCTCGAGCGCGTTGGTGGTGTGGCGGGTGTCGGTTACGATGGCCATGCGTGTCTGCGAGGAAACTGGGTTAGCGGCAAGTATAGTTTTCGGGAGTAGGGAATGGGGAATAGGGACTCGGGACGGCGTGCGGACAACCGACTTTTTTACCTTGGGCCGAGTGATGATGCAGGACATCTCGAACGTCGCTGCGGTTTTGCTGGCCGCGGGTGGGTCCTCCAGACTTGGTGTACCGAAGCAACTGCTGTCCGATCAGGACGGGGTGCCGCTCGTTGCGGGCGTGGCTGCACAGCTGTTGGCGGCGGGATGTAGACCGGTGATCGTGGTGACGGGGGCAATTGCCGAGGGCGTGGCTGATGCGCTCTTGGGGATGGAGGTGACGCTGGTGCACAATGCGGCGTGGGCGGGGGGCATGGGAACGTCGATCGCGCAGGGCGTGGGCGCGTTATCCATGGTGCCGGGGAGCGAGGACGTTCGGGGGGTGTTGATTGCGGCGTGCGATATGCCAGCGATTGGTGCGGCCCATTTTGGCGAGCTTATTCGTGTATCAAACAACGGTCTTATACGCACAGGTTCCGCCTATATGTCGTCTGTCAGCGTCGATGATAGCGCGATACTGATTGGAATTCCCGCCATTTTTCCAATATCTGATTGGCAGACTCTCGCACTGCTCACGGGCGACCGGGGCGCACGGGCGCTCCTGACCGAAACGGGCACACTTTCCGTTCCTTCCTCGCAGTGTACCTTCGACCTCGACACGCCAAACGACGTTGCCGCATGGCGGTCCAAGCCCAATACGTGATCTTCCTCGCCCCATACCGACTCCACCAATGTCCAAACTCCTACAAGCCGCACTCGGCGATCTCGACCACGAGATGGCTGGCACGCGCACGATGCTCGCGCGTCTCCCCGAAGCCCATCTCGACTTTACGCCGCACGAGAAGTCGTGGCCGCTGTACAAGCTTGCCGCGCATTTGACGGACATGCCCATGTGGGGCGCGGTGACGCTCAACACCACGGAACTCGATTTTGCCAGCGCGCCACCAATTCCGCCGGTGGGCCGAACAGCGGCAGCGATGGTGCAGCAGTTTGACGAACGCTTGGTCGATTTTCGCAAAGCGATCGCGTCGACGACTGACGAGGCGCTCATGGAAACGTGGACGCTGCGCATCGGTGACCACGTCATCTTGTCGATGCCCCGCATTGCGGTGTTACGCAGCATGGTCATGAACCACATGGTGCATCATCGCGCGCAGCTCACCATTTACTATCGATTGGTCGGCGTCGCTGTGCCCGGGCATTACGGGCCGAGCGCGGACGAGACGTAATGGTGGCGTGAACGAAGGCCGCCCGGTTAATCAGCGTCGATTAACCGGGCGTTCGTGCAAGCTTGCGGCGCAGCAATTATCCAAACCGCTGTCCCCTCCACAACCGCTCAACTCACACGACCACTCTCATTACTGACCGTTGGGCGGACGCATTGGCGGTGCTTGCCGATTGCGCGGCCCCATCATCTCGTGGCCGTCGCGTCCGCCACGGTTTCGCATGTGGCGCTCATCGTTGTGCTCACCTCTGCGCTTACCCATGCGCGTACCCGTGCGCACACTCATCCGATCGAACTGCGCCTTTTGCGTCGGCGTAAGCACCGCGCGCATATCTTGGCGTGACTTGAGCCGTGCAATCGCTTCGTCGTTGCGCAGGCGGCTCATCTTTTCGAGCGCTGAACGAGCGGCCGCGATGTTACCGTCACCTTTCGTTGCGTCCATCATGTCGGCCTGTGCGCGCATCATGTCGGACCGATTGTTCATCGGCGTGGCGGCGGACGCCAACGCTTCCAATGCCTTGACCTGTTCGTTGGTGAGGTCGAGTTGGCGACGAGCGCGCAGCAACTGCGACGCTGGTCCGCCACCGCCCGGGAAGTCGATGTCATCCATCCCGCCCCTATCAGGCATACCGCCCTTACCAGGCATACCGCGCATGCTGTCACCGGGGGCCCGGCGCGGCGGCGCTTGGCGCGCGGCGGGCGGCTGACCGGGAACCGGCAACCGCGGCGGCGCGGCCTGCGCAAACAGCAACGACGTAGACAATGCGCTTGCAATCAGCGCAACGGTCGGCGCATGCAACTTTTTCATGGACGCATCCTCTTGATGAGATACCGCATTGTGCGTAACGCACACTGACACTCGATTGGACGTGCCACCCTACGTGGCGTTAAGCACTGATGCCACGCAGGAACCGAGTCCCAAATGCACTTGTCCCACCTATGCACGACCCGTCCCGGATTCCGTACTTTAGGTTAGTGCGACTGTCCATTTTTCCGTTCCAACGCCGAGGCCGTGCACCGCGTCTCGTAGTAGACGTTTGGTGTGCGCTGATGCACTGTCGTCTCCCGCCCTTCGATTCATCGCACGATTCCGTTCGGTGAACTGCTTTCGCTTCGTACGCTGTGCCTAGGACGCCGTGGGATCTACCTTCGACGCCGTCGTTTCGTTTTTCTTTAAATATCCGCTACGCGTGTTCGCGCGCGGCGATCTGGTCATTGCCCCTGTTGTACCGGTCATCGCTGTGGGACTCGCGGCCGTCGTCGCCGTCGTTTTCGTCTCCCTCGCATACGCGCGCGTCCATGCACTGCGCCCAGTGGATCGCATTGTTTTAGGTACATTGCGCACGCTTGCGGTGTTGCTGGTGATCGGCTGTTTGTTGCGCCCCGGACTCGTCATCGCGTCCGCCGTCCCGCAGCGCAATGTCCTCGCGATCGTGTTGGATGATTCGCGCAGCATGCGCATTCGCGACGCTGCGGACACGACGCGACTCCGTGCAGTACAACGCGTGTTCGATGACACCAGCGCGCTTTCGCGGAAACTTGGGGAGAAATTTGCGCTGCGAAAATTTCGTTTCGCAGCTGGCGCCGCGCCGTTAGCAGATGTCGCGTCCCTAACCGCATCGGGCACGCGATCGGATCTTGCGAAGTCATTAACAGACGTCCGGGAAGAACTTGCCGGCATGCCGCTCGCCGGCATTGTGCTTGTGTCTGATGGCGCTGACAACGGTGCCACGTCGTACGACGACGCATTGCTCGCATTACGCGCCCGTCGCGTGCCAGTTTACACTGTCGGTGTTGGACGGGATCGCTTTGACCGTGATTTATCCATCGAACACGTGAGTGCGCCGCGCCGGACTCTAAGCGGCGCGACCGTGATCGTCGAAGCGGACGTGCGCGTGCGTGGTATCGGGAACGCGCCCGCAACAATCACGGTCGAGGCGGATGGACGTGTCGTTGCGACTGAAACAATTCGCACACCAGACAAGGGCGACATGGTGCACGTGCGCTTGCGCGTGCCACCACTGGCGTCAGGTACGTATCGGTTGGCTGTGCGCGCGCGACCGCTGCCCGATGAACTCGTGGTCGAGAATAACGAATGGCAGGGTACACTCGCTGTGCGCGCAGGGCCGGATCGCGTGTTGTATATCGAAGGGGAGCCGCGTCCAGAATTTGCGTTTCTCCGACGCGCGGTTGCAGCCGATAGCGGCGTGCAGGTCGTGGGTCTACTCCGTAGCGCCGAACACAAGTTTTTGCGGCTCGGCGTGCGCGACAGCGTGGATTTGGTGGGCGGTTTTCCAACGACGCGTGAAGAACTGTATCGCTATCGCGCGATCATCTTAGGTAGCGTCGAAGCATCATTTTTTAGTGTCGATCAATTGCGCATGCTCGCAGACTTTGTGAGCAAGCGCGGTGGCGGATTGCTCGCACTTGGTGGACGCGCCGCGCTGTCCGAAGGCGGCTTTGCGGATACGCCGTTGGCCGATGTGCTGCCAGTGACGCTCGTGCGCGGCACCGTGAACGAAGACGGTGCCGCCGTCACGCTAAAAGTGAAGCCAACGCGCGCTGGTGAGGCGCTCGCGGTGTTGCAATTGCGCGAAACACCTGCGGCGTCGGCGGCACGGTGGGATTCATTGCCCCCGCTGACAACCGTGAACCGTATTGGCGGTCTGCGCGCGGGTGCGACCGTGCTATTAAATGGCAGCATTGATGGTGGAAAGGCCGATATTCCCGTCCTCGCGTGGCAGCACTACGGACGTGGTATGAGTGCGGTGTTTGCCGTGCAGGATTCGTGGTTGTGGCGGATGCATGCGTCCATCGCGGTTGAAGACAACACGCATCAAATGTTCTGGAGACAGTTGGTGCGTTGGATGGTTGACGATGCACCGGAGCCGGTGGAGATCATCGCGTCACCAGCACGCGTCGCGCCGGGTGAAGTGGTCTCGCTTCGTGCGCACGTCGCAGATGCGATCTATTCGGACATCAACGATGCCATCGTTACCGCAACCGCGACCTCTCCAGCAGGCACGAAGAGCATCGTGCCACTTGAATGGTCGTTGCGAGAAGATGGATCGTATACAGGCAATTTTGTGGCGACAGACTCGGGTCGCTACGAAATTGCTGTGACGTCAAAGCATGCGCGTGATTCACTGCCCATCGCGCGCACCACGGTCATGGTTGACGACTTTGGTGCCGACGTCTCGCAAGCCGAATTGCGAGCGCCACTCCTCCAACGTATCGCGCAGGAAACGGGTGGTCGGTACTATCCGTTAGCAGACGCAAAAAAGATTGGGCAGGATGCGATTTATACCGAGAGTGGCGTGACGGTGCGTGAGGCAAAGGATTTGTGGGACATGCCTGCAGTATTCCTGATGCTCGCGCTGCTTTTGGGGGCGGAATGGGGCTACCGCCGGTGGCAAGGTCTGGCATGATCACGCGTATTCGCAACGTCGCGCTATTCATCGCCATGGCTCTGTTTGCGCGTAGCGCGCATGCGCAACGCACGCACGTGCTGGTCGTCAGCGGGCTGTCGGGTGAACCGCACTTTCAGCGCACGTTTGACCTGGCGACCGCGACCATTCGCGAGGCCGCGCACACCAAGTGGGGCGTGGCAGATTCTAGCCTCATCGTACTTACAGAAGACTCCGTGGTGTCCGTGCGTTCAAACGGCAGATCCACGCGTGCGGCGGTGGCGGCATCATTTTTCGCGTTGAGCAAACGCGTACAGCCAGGCGATGTATTGCTCGTGGTGCTCATTGGACACGGCAGTGGCGACGGCGCGGGATCGAAAGTGAATTTGCCCGGTCCCGATCCCACGGCCTCCGAATTTGCGACGTGGCTGTCACAATTTTCACGGCAAACGGTGGTGTTTGTAAATGCGGCGAGCGGCAGCGGCGATTTCTTACCCGTGCTCTCGGCACCCACACGCATCGTGATTACGGCGACAAAATCTGCTCTTGAACGCAATGAGAGTTTATTCGCGCAGTACTTCGCCAAAGGCCTCGCCAGTGACGAAGCTGATGCGGATAAAGACGGACGCGTGTCCGTACTCGAAGCATATCGGTATGCAACAACTGCGGTCGCCCGTGCGTACGAGACAACCAACCGATTGCAGACTGAGCACGCACAGCTTAGCGACTCGCTGCTTGCCGCAACCGTCGTGTTTGGCGGCGCACAGCGTTCGTCCGATCCGCGCATCGCGGCGCTCGTTGCGGAGCGGCAAGCGCTCGAAATGGCGGTCGCGGCGCTTCGCGAGACAAAGGCATCGATGGATGCAAGCGCCTACGATCGCGAGTTAGAACGGCTATTGCTCGCCATCGCGGAAAAAACGCAAGCAATTCGCGCTGTCGGAGTGAAAAAGTGAAACACGTCCTGCTCTGTTGCGCGCTGTGCGTCGCTTTTGACACAGCATGCGCACAGGATACGCGCGTGGAGGCGCGTCGGCTCGCTGATATTGGGCAATACGATGATGCCGAACGCGTCGCACGTGCTGGCGGTCTTGCCTCAACCGTCGTGCTCGGCGACATCCTGACGGCGCGCGGCAAGCGACTCGCGGCAGATTCCGCGTACACGCGCGCATCCAACGCGCGCACACCGGATCACGCGCTGGCGGAAGCAGCGCTCGCTGAATTTGCCGATGCGCGAGGCGATCATGTGGAGGCGTCGCGGCGCGCCCGCGAAATTATTTCTGCCTACGACGGCGTTACTGGCAACAGCTCGCGCAGCAGCGATCAACATGCCGCCGCAGGCCGCGCGTACGTGGTGCTCATGTCGGGCGACGCCCCAGCAGCGCGGCGCGCGCTGGCCGCGTTCGATGCCGCAGCCGCAGCGGATTCAACCAATCTCGATGCGTTGCGCCGCGCTGGTGATCTCTTTCTCGAAAAGTATAACGCGCCGGATGCCCGCACCTCGTACGAAACCGTGTTGCGTCGTGCACCCCACGATGCGCGCGCGTTGCTGGGCATAGCGCGTATCGAAGACTTTGAAGGTAAGGGCACGGCGCTCGCCACGGTACGTCGCAGCTTGACGTCGAATCCGGCGCTCACCGACGCACTGGTACTCGTGGCCCGCATGCAGCTTGACGCCGAGATGTACGATTCGGCGTCGGTGTTCGCGCGTCGTGCGCTTGCGATCGATTCGGCGTCGATGCCCGGGTGGTCGCTCCTTGGCGCAACCGCGTGGCTGACCGGTGATTCGATCACATTTACGCAGGCGCGCGCGGCAGCAATGCGATTGCAGGCGCGTCCGTCGGATTTTTATACGGAATTGGCTGAGGCGGCAGTGCGTCAACGTCGATATGCGGATGCGATCGGCCTCGCACAGCAGGCAGTAACATTCGATTCGTCGTCAGTGCGCGCGCTTGGCGTGCTTGGTACCAATCAATTGCGCGTCGGTTCGATGCGTGAAGGCCGGCAGGCGCTGGATCGCGCGTTCGCGCTTGATCCCTTCAATTTGTGGCATAAGAACACACTCGACTTACTCGACAAGCTGCGCGGTTTCCGCACGATTGATCAGGGAGTATTTCGCGTCGTTGCGCCTGCGGAAGAAGCGGAGGTGTTGTCGATGTACATCATTCCGCTCTTGCAGCAGGCGTTTGATTCATTGGCGATTCGTTACGCGTACACGCCACCAACACCGGTGCGACTCGAATTTTATCGGCAGCACGCCGATTTTTCGGTGCGTAGCGTTGGACTGACGGGACTTGGCGCGTTAGGTGTGAGCTTTGGCAGTTTATTAGCGATGGATACGCCGAGTGCACGTGATCTTGGCGCATTTAATTGGGGGTCGACCGCGTGGCATGAGTTGACGCATGCATTCACGCTTGGTGCATCGGCGCATCGTGTGCCGCGATGGCTCTCGGAGGGCATGTCTGTGTTGGAGGAGCGTCGAACAAAGCGCGGTTGGGGCGCAGAGGCAACGTTACCATACATCTCCGCGCTCGGCAGCCATACGCTGCGCCCCATGAGCCAACTCAACGACGGATTTTTGAGACCGCGTTTTCCTGAAGAAACGATGTTCAGTTATTACCAAGCGTCGTTGTTTTGCGAGATGGTGGAAGAACTAAAGGGTGCGAAGGCATTGCCGGCGATGTTGACTGCCTATCGCGATGGGTCGGAGACCGCCGCCGTGTTCCAGAAAGTGTTGGGTCTGACCAGCACGCAGGTTGACGAGCAATTTGATGCGTGGATGCGGGTGCGATTTGCCGCGCCGTTGCGTGCGGTGACACCGGGTGACGGTCACTCGCCCATCGGCGGCGCGTTTATCACGACGATGCGCGCGGCAATTGCGTTAGTCACAGGCTCGGCGGCGCAACGTGATTCAGCACGTGTGATGCTCGAGCAGGCGCGCGCGATGTTTCCGACATATCCTGGCGCGGATGGCCCGAATTGGTACTTGGCGACGTTGGCGAAAGATCGGGGGGATACGGCGTCGGCCATTGCCAGTCTCGCGCAGATTACGACGCGCAACGAAACCGCGTGGGAGGCCAATATGTTGGAAGCTGAGCTTCGAGAGCAGCATGGCGATGACGTTGGTGCGATGGCTGCCCTTACTCGACTCATTTGGATTTCGCCGTATGACGTCGCGGTCCATAAACGACTCGCAATACTCGCCGCCAAGCACTCGAATTTTGCGTTGGCTGTTCGTGAACGGCGGGCAGTTATCGCGGTGCATCCGCTTGACGTGATGGACGCACGGTACGAGCTCGCCAAGGCACTTGCCGCAGCGGGTGATACAGTGCGCGCGCGGCGTGAACTTTTGCAGCTCTTGGAACTCGTGCCGTCTTTTGAGAAGGCACAGGAGCTGTTGCTGGAATTGCGTGGCAAGGGAAGCGCTGGAGCGCTGCCGTGAGCGAAGACACGGACACGCGCGTTCATCAAACAGACATTCACCCGTTGAATCGAGAAACCGCTTGACTGCCACTCCGCTCTCTGCTGGCGCCCAAACGGCTGCCGACCTCGACCGTCTTGACGACGGCATACTTGCTGATCGCTTGCAGAGTGCCGGCGAACGAATCACACGGGAACTTCGCAAAGTGATCGTGGGCCAAGAGTCCGTGGTTGAGCAAGCACTGATTGCCCTCTTCGCGGGAGGCAATTGCCTTTTGGTTGGTGTGCCTGGTCTTGCCAAGACATTGCTCATCTCGTCGTTGGCACGCGCACTTGATCTCAAATTTTCACGTATCCAGTTCACACCCGATTTAATGCCGTCTGACGTGACGGGTACGGACGTGATTCAAGATGACCCAACAACCGGACATCGTCGTTTGGCATTTATGCCGGGGCCAGTCTTTACCAACGTGCTGTTGGCCGACGAAATCAATCGCACGCCACCGAAAACGCAGGCCGCGCTGCTAGAGGCCATGCAAGAACGTAAAGTGACCGTGCAAGGTCGCACGTATGATCTCGAAGCGCCGTTCTTTGTATTTGCTACGCAAAATCCGATCGAACTCGAAGGCACGTACCCGCTGCCTGAAGCGCAGCTTGATCGATTTATGCTCGAGGTGATGTTGGACTATCTCCCTGAAGAGGACGAAGTCGCGGTCGTACGCGCGACCACAGCGTTGCCCTCCGATACAATTCAGCCCGTGGTGTCGCGCGATGAAATTCTTGCATTCCAGCGTGTGGTGCGACGTTTGCCAATTGCGGATGCCGTGACACGATATGCCGTGAAGCTCGTGCGATTGTCGCGTCCGAGTGAGGGCGCACCCGATTTCATCAAGCAATGGGTCTCGTATGGCGCCTCAGTGCGCGCGGCGCAAGCGCTCGTGCTTGGTGCCAAGGCGCGTGCGTTACTGCAGGGTCGCGCGAACGCGAGTTTCGACGATATTCGTGCGCTTGCTCGGCCAGTCTTGCGCCATCGCATTCTGATCAACTTTCAGGCGCAATCGGAGAAAGTGAGTACCGATCAGCTCATCGCGAAGCTTCTTGACGCTGCCCCGCTTCCGCGTTCGTCGCTCTAATGCCAACGGCTCCCGCGTCGTTTCTTGAGCCGGCACTGCTGGCCCGCATTTCTGACTTGGCGTTGCTTGCGCGCACGGTCGTTGACGGGTTTATGCATGGACAGCATCGCTCAATGCGACGTGGAGCATCACTCGACTTTGCGCAGCATCGTTCCTATCAGCCCGGTGATGACTTACGACGCATCGATTGGCGCGTGTATGGTCGGACCAATCGCTTTTACATCAAAGAGTACGAAGCCGATACGAATGCCGGCGTGATCTTCGCGCTCGACTCGTCTGGCTCGATGGATTTTGGCAGCGGTCACATCAACAAATTCAATTACGGCCGGTTTCTCATCGCTTCTCTGGCCTGGTTGTCGCAACATCAAGGTGATCGCGTTGGACTGGCCACGTTTTGTGGCGATTTGGTGGATATCGTTCCGCCGTCGGTGCGACATTTACAATTATTGTTGCACACACTCGCGCAATCGAAAGCGAGTGGTAGCGGGCAGCTCGTAAACTCCATTCGTAAGCTCGGTAACGTCACGGCGCGACCGGGGATCGTGGTGCTCGTGTCCGACTGCTATGAACAGCCTGATGCGCTCGGTCGCGCGGTGGATTCGCTGCGCATGGCGGGCAACGATGTGATTGTGTTTCACGTTGTCGACGCTGCCGAACGCGATTTACCGGGCGATGTGTCGACCACGTTTGAGGATGCGGAAAGCGGTGCGCTGTTGCCGCTGCAACCGGGTGAATTGCGCGGAAAGTATCAAGCGCTCCTCACGGCACATCATGCAGCAATCGCAAAGCGCATTGCGGCTGCGGGCGCAGACTATGTCCGCGTAGACACCGATGAGCCGCTCGATCGCGCACTGCATGCGTACCTCAGTGCGCGGTTATCGCGTAGTCGGGTGCGTTAATGGGATTAACTTTTTTGGTTCCGGCGTTTTTTGCAGGAATGGCGGCGCTGGTCATTCCAATTTTCGTGCACTTGCGACATCGCGACAAGGATCGCCCGTATCGATTCCCGTCGTTGATGTTTCTCGAGCAGTTACCCATTCGCACGTCGCAGCGCCAGCGCATCACCGATTGGCCGCTCTTGCTCGTACGTCTGCTCGCGTTGGCGCTGCTGGTCTTGGCGTTCGCGCGCCCAGTATTTACGAAGACATCGG
>JANYFO010000063.1 GCA_025362635.1 Gemmatimonadaceae bacterium
TGCGTCGCGCCACACGTCGAGTGCATGATCTAAGCGCGCGCGTAACACCGGCGACGGGCGTCCGCTGTATTGCGCGGCACCCATGACGATGATGGCGTCGGCGGATCCCGTGTCGTCGCGCATCGACCACACAACAATCGCCGCCAGACACAGAATCCATCCGGACAACAGAATGGCGAGCGCGCGAGCAACACGGCGCGTGAAAGCGCGAGACATACAGGGCAAGTTATCGTGAGCGCATCAAGAGCGCCCCCGCGCCGCGATTGACCGTTGTCAGAGTGGTCGAGTAGCGCCCGGCTCCGGCGCATCCACCAAGTACCCGGCTGTCTGCAATGCCGCAACGAACGTGTCCTGCGCTGCTCGCTCACCGTGCACGAGGTGCACCGCCGGGGCGCGACGTCCGCTCGCCGCTCCACCATCGCGCACGGCGTCCAGCCAGCGCCGCAAGTCGGACCGATCACCGTGCGCACTATAGCCCGAGAGCACCTCGACTTGCGCGGTAAGCGGCACCATTTCACCAAATATTTTGATCATGGACTGTCGCTCAACGATTCGTCGACCAAGCGTATGTTCGGCCTGAAAACCAACTATCAGCACTGTATTGCGTGGATCGCTCGCGCCAGTTTGCAGGTGATGTAAAATGCGCCCAGATTCGACCATTCCCGATGCGGCGATAATGATCATCGGTCCTTGCTCGTTGTTTAGCGCCTTCGATTCGTTCACATCACGGGTGAAGCGGACGAGTGGAAACGCAAAGAGATCTGGTGTAGTGGTAACCAGCTCCTCGCTACGGTCGTATACCTCGGGATGCATCTCAAATACCGTGGTCGCGTTAATCGCTAACGGTGAATCGACAATAATTGGAATTGTTGGGATATTCCCCGCGTTGTGCAATGCGTGCAAATCGTACAACAGTTCTTGGGTGCGACCAACAGCGAACGAAGGAATTATTACGCGACCGCCGCGTGCGACCGTGTCACGGACGATACGTCCCAACTGCTCGCGCGCACCTTCAACCGACGCATGATCGCGATCGCCGTAGGTCGACTCACACAAAATGACGTCGGCGCCACCGGTTGGTGGTTCGGGATCGCGAATAATAGGCAATCCCACACGTCCGATGTCGCCGCTGAAGACGAGGCGACGCATTGCATCGCCTTCGCGCGCTTCGAGAATGACCGACGCCGAACCAAGAATGTGTCCCGCATCAGTGAATTGCGCACGTATCCCGTCAGCGACGTCAAACCACTTGTGATACGGCGTGCCGATCGTGTGCTCTTGGGTACGAATGGCGTCGCGCATTGTGTACAATGGCTCAGCGTGTTCGCGGCCTTTACGTGCAAGAAACTTCGCGTCTTGCTCTTGGATGTGCGCCGAATCCGCCAACATCACCGCGCAGAGATCACGCGTCGCTGCCGTACTCCAAATAGTGTTGCGAAAGCCGCGATTTACCAGGAAGGGCAGTCGTCCTGCATGATCGATATGCGCATGCGATAAAATGATCGCATCGATGTTTTCAACAGGCAACGGGAGTCGCAGGTTTTTGAGGCGACTCTCATCCCGCCGCCCTTGAAACAATCCGCAGTCGAGAAGAATGGACTTCTTACCTACGCGGACGATGTGACAAGAGCCCGTTACTTCTCGCGCTGCGCCATGAAACTCGATCTGCATAGAATCTCCAATCACGAGGGACGTCAAACGTCAGGGCAATTCACCCGCGGGTGCCGCGTTTGACGAATCCATTCGTAACAGGCGCGCGACGGGTACGCTAGACAGCGACGTCGCGCCCTTCGCTCGAGGCCCGAAGCTCGCGCCGGACCAGCAGCTTTTGGAGCGACTGGCGGTGCAATCCCAACGCCCGCGCTGTTCGCGCGATATTACCACCATTGCGCGCCAACGCGGCGGTGAGAAACGCGCGGTCAAACGCACGAAGTGCACGCTCACGCGCCTCAACAAACGGGACGTCTGTTGCGTCGATAAGCTGTTGCGTTTCAGTGGAATTTTCAAGCGACGCTGTCGTGACCTTATTAAGTGTCACGCTTGCCGGAAAATCGGCGACCGTGATGGTCGGTCCATCCGCCATGACCAATGCACCTTCGATCACGTTGCGCAATTCCCGGACGTTGCCCGGCCATGCATATGCCAGCAACGCCGCTTCGGCCGCCGCGTCAAATGCTCGAATGGCCACACCGTGTCGCTGCGAAAAGAATTGGACGAAATGCTCCAACAGTTGTGGAATATCTGTCGCGCGATTCCGTAGTGGCGGCAGCGCGAGCGGTATCACGTTTAACCGATAAAGCAGATCTTCGCGAAACTTGCCCTGCGCCACCATTTCATGTAGCGGACGATGTGTCGCGGCGATCACGCGGACATCGACGTGCGTGCACCGTGTGGCACCAACACGCATTACTTCGCCGCTTTCCAAAGCGCGTAAGACTTTCGCCTGGGCAAGTGGTCCCAAATCACCAATTTCGTCCAAAAAGAGCGTGCCACCGTGCGCCGCTTCGAAGAGACCACCGCGATCTTTCACTGCGCCAGTAAATGCGCCACGCGTATGTCCGAACAACTCGCTTTCCACCAATTCGGCCGGTAGTGCCGAACAGTTCAGCGCAACGAACGGTTGATGCCGACGCGCGCTTTCCTCATGGAGCGCGCGCGCGACCAACTCTTTACCAGTGCCGCTCTCGCCGGTTACAAGCACTGTAACATCCGTCGGTGCAACACGTCGAATAAGCCGCACCGTTTCGCGCAGAGCGTCACTTGTTCCGTACATGCCGTGAAAGTGGCTCGACAGTGCAGGCTCTGGCGCCGCTTCTGCGTCAGTGAGTGCTCGCAACGATTCTGCGCGTGCAAGAAACGCGATGAGTTCGTGCCGGTCGCCTGACGCGCGCAGCACATCCGTCGCACCATGCGCAAATGCCTCGGCCACCGAATACGGATCGCCCGGCGCGCTGAGCATGGCGACGATCGTGTTGGGATATTCACGCTGCAATGCGTCGAGCAATCGTAGCCCATCACCGTCCGCAAACTGTTGGTCGGTGATCACTGCGTCAATTTTTGCGCGCTCGATGTGCAACAAGACGCCATTCACCTTCGACGCGTGCAGCACTTCGCGACCCAGCGATTCAAAGAGTGCGCGGAGTGTTGCGAATCGTGCCGCATCTTCGGTAACCACGAGCAACCGCGCGACCGTGATGCGTGCGGCAGACACATCATGCAAGGCAAGCTCGGCGTGACGCGCAGAACTACGAGACGGACGCCGCTGTGTGGACAGCGAGCGGTCGTCTGTGCGCGGACGGGCTGGCGCAGGGTTGCGATTCGATTCAGGAAAAATCAGCGCGGCGTGGCTCATGAGCAGGTTCCAGTGAAAGACAACAAAAAAGGCGCGTCAACCGGCTCCGTGTAGGAGGGAGGTTGTTCGCGCCTTCAACTGCCGGGGTCAGATATACCCGATCGTCAAGGTGGACCGGCAAGCGGTCCGTATGTCGTCATACGTGTTACGTGTAAAGCTCTACATGAACATATATACTCGTACCGCATAAATGCCACTGTGACAAACGTCACAAATGCATAAACTGGTGGTTCAGCTTAGACGGCTTTGCTCAACAGTTCCAATCGATGCCTGAGGTCGCCGAGCGTCTTCGACTTAAACGCGCCCTTGGTTTCCTCCAATACGGCGATCGTTTCATCCACCGCCTGCTGCAGTTGCGCACCGCGAGGACAATTGATCAACTGACATGGATGCGCCTGCGTGTCACCGTGTCCGGCGAGCGCTTTACCAAGATGCTCAAGATCGGAAAGCGAGCCGATGACATTGCGCAACGTGAGCGCGAGAAACATGTCGATGCCCGCAGTGGCATCAGTGCCGGCTGGTGCAGGTAGCACCTCTAATTGGCGGCGATAGTCGCGTAATCGCGTCTCCGCGGTTTGCATCGTTTGGTATGAGCGAAATCGAGCCACCGCACCAGAGACACGACTGAGCAGCGTGGTAAAATCGACCGGCTTGACGAGATAGGCCGCTACCGGCAGCTCGATGCAGGCCACAGCAGAGCGAACCGACGGGAAACCCGTAATGATGATGATCGGGAGTCCGCCACTCAAATGCGAAACCTGCTGCACCAAATCCAGATCGGCGTTGCCCGGCATCTCCAAATCCGTAATGAGCAGATCAAAGGACGCTGCCGATATTGCGCGGACGGCGGACGGCGCATCTTCGACCGTTTCGACCGTGTAGCCTTCACGTCGAAGGAGTTCCGCCGTGGAAGCCAAAAAGGTTGGTTCGTCATCCGCAATTAGGATGCGTCCGCGACTCATTGCAAAACTCCTGTTTCGATAGGTGTCAGAGGCAGCCGCACCTCAAAGATGGTGCCACCGCCAGCACGCTCAAGTACATCTACGCGACCGCCCACGGCCAACACTGACTGTCGCACAAGGGAAAGTCCAATGCCCATTCCGCCAGTTTTCACCGTACGGTCCTTCGTGCTGAAAAATGGCTCAAAAATTCGAGCTCGGATTTCATGCGGAATTCCCGGTCCTTGATCAGCCACGCGAATGACGCATTCGTCATTCTCGTGCATCGCCGAAACTTCGATCATCCCATCAGACGGCGATGCGTCCAACGCGTTCTGCACCAGATTGTAAAGCGTTTGCCGCAGGAGGGCATCAGGCACAGGCACCATCGATGGAGCGCGTGTGACATCCGTCACGATCCGTACATTGCGTGCGCGATTGACCTGCTCAAGAAATGTCACCGCATCACTAATGGCCAATATGACGGACGAGCGGGCGTCCATGGACTGATCGGGTCGATACGTCTCGTACAGCTGGCGTGTGACCGCTGCAATGCGGGCAATTTCGCGCTCAATCGCTCCGACAAAACGAAAATGCGGATGGTCCGTCGGAATACTCCCACGCACGAGTAAGAAAGCGTTTTGAATGCCGGCAAGTGGATTATTGATCTCATGCGCGACCCGCGCAGCCAGTTGCCCCATCGTCGTCAGAGCGCCAATCTGGCGCAGCGATTCCTCTGCACGTTTACGCTCCGTCAAATCGCGCCCCTCAACGAGCACTTGCACTACCCGTTCCTCCGCATCGCGAATGGGCTTGAGCGAAAAATCAACAGTGGCAACGCGAGTTGCCGCAGTGATTTGCACTTCAAATCGCGTTGTGTCGCCCGCGCGCGCCTGCTCAAAACGTTCCTGCACGCGTCGGCGCGTGTTGTCATCAGCGTTCCACCAGGGCATAGCGGAAAACGCTTGCCCGTGCAGCTTTGCAGGGTCAACCGATGCAAATTCGGCGGTGGCGCTGTTCGCTTCCAGCACGACACCGTCAACGTCTAGCAGCAGCTGCAAAAGGAATGTCGTGTCAAACATGACGCGAAACCGATGCTCGCTTTCTGCGCGCGCCGCATCCGCGCGCATCCGCTCCGTGATGTCGGCGGCAATCCCCAAGACGCGCGACGGTCGCCGATCCAACGTGAACTCGATGACGCGACCACGATCAACGACAGTGTGCCATCCGCCAGTGGCCGAACGCACGCGATATTCGCATTCGAACGCGTCGCTCTGTCCGCGTAGATGTTCGGCGAGTAGCAATGCATACCGTGCACGATCCTCGGGATGAATTAACGCGGACCATGCGCCAACTGACCCATTGAACATCGATGGCTCATAACCGAGATAGCGGAGTAACGCTTCGCTACGATGGGTATATCCAGACTGCACTTCGAGCTCCCAAACACCGTCGGTCGCACGCTCAATGGCGCGTTGCATGCGAGACATTCCTTCAATACTCGCGCGTTCCCAACTCTTTCTGGCCAGCCACAACGTCGTGGTCACGAGCCCCGCAACCGCGAGTCCCAGCACCAACACCAATTCCGGCAATGTAGATCGAATGGGCATCGGATATGGCGTAAACTGAAAGTCGATGCGCCGCGTTCCAAGCATCATCGCACTTTCGAACACTGACGGACCCGCGTGTCCTATGCCCGGCAACAACGTCGAATCTCGCACATAGGCGCGAATGGCGAACCCGCTGCTACTGTCCGAGACAAACTCGCGCAGGAGGCTCGCTTCGTTGATGAACCCCGCCATCACCGACAGACCACGCGCCGTTGTTTGCACGCGCTGCAATACCACCACGCCCCACGGCGCATGCTCAAGTTGATAACTCGCACCGAGCGATGCTAAACTCGTATCGCGCGCGGAGTCAGCGGACACGTTGCGCATGACTTCTCGCGTCAGCGCGCGGAGCTGCGCGATCGTCGTGTCCGATAACGGCGTTCGTCCCGTAGAGCGAAGCATCGTTCCCGTCGAATCCAGCCATTCGATGCGATCGAGTCCATCGGTCTCCGTCGCCAGCCGATCAATGTTGGAATGCCAGAGCGAAACGTCTGGCGGAGCGCTTTGCACGTACATGGCGACCCGATTCAGGACGCGCTCAATTACCGTGAACTGACGGCGTATCCCACGCTGCAAGGCATCGGAGGCAATGGTCGCACGCGCCTGCGTTTCGGCCTGCTCACGTCGCACAAGCGTCTGCCACAGCAACGCGACCAGCAGTAAACTCGCGATGCCGGACATCGTCGGTAACCAACGCGGGGGTGCCACGCCGATGGCTTCACGACGCGCGACATACCGCAACATGGCGATGCCGAGACAAAACGTCGCGGCAACGGATTGTAAGGAAGATTGCATGAGGCGCATCGACGCCTGACCTTCGAGCAACCCCGACACCTGCGCTACGACAAACAGCACGGCGCCAGCAATAATGCCAAAGCCGACCATGCCCGCGAACGTAAGCGCACGATCACGCACTGACTGACGCTGTAACATCCAGAGTGCCACGCCAAACGCGATGAACATCATCGCAGTCGCGACGGCGACACCGTCCGTTACAATGATTGACGATAGTGTTGGAATGCCCGACAAAATCGCGCTTTCACGGGGCAACCACAGCCCAAACACGCCCAGTACGACGCCAAGGATGCCGAGCGAGACGGTCGCGAACGCGCCAACGCGCGCGAGCACGCGCGATCCATACACCAATCCGAGAAATCCGCCGCTCGCGGCCCACAGCATCAACACGCTACCTGGACGCGCCGGCGGAAAGACCGCCACCGGTTGCAACAGGGACGGCATATGCAACAACCATCCCGCTAGCGTCGGTATACTTGTTGCCGCCGCTGTCCACGCGAGCGCAAGCAACCCGCGATCACGCACACCGTCGGGCGCGATACTAAGTGTCGCCAATGCGCAACCAACGTGCCGTTCGTGGCGGCACAAACTGTTCTAAACGCGTAAGCATGTTCGTGGGATCAGCGTCAATTACTAGCCAGTCTTGTGGCGTACCGCGAAAAAATCCTTCGCGCTCAACATGTTCGAAGACATCTATTAACGGTTGCCAAAATTCTGACACATTTAACAAGGCCACCGGCTTTCGGTGCACCCCGAGTTGCGCCCACGTCCACGTTTCAAAAAACTCCTCGAGTGTGCCTAGTCCACCCGGGAGCGCGATAAACGCGTCGGCGAGCTCAGCTAACATTGCTTTGCGTTCGTGCATTGAGTCCACGATTCGCAATTCGGTCAGCCCCTGGTGCGCTACTTCACGTTGGACCAACGCGTGGGGCATGACGCCGATCACTTCGCCTCCGGCCGCTAACGCTCCATCGGCAAGCGCCCCCATGCAACCCGAGCGACCCCCCCCATACACGACGGCGATTCCGCGTTTGGCGAGCAACTGCCCGAGCGCCAGCGCGGCGCCGCGATATTCCGGTCGCACACCATCGTTCGAGGCGCAGTACACGCACACACGTTTCATGCGCGGAATGTAACTCGGCCACGCCACAGCGTGCGCACTACAAACCTGACCAACGAACCCCCAGCAAACGCGCGTAACGCATCGCACATCGCGCCCACCCCGCTGCGCTCGCGCGGATAGGCGAGGTAAATGGCTTCCCACGCGGTTGGTCGTTGTTTGCGTTTGAACGCGGCCAATCCATGAAAATTGAAAAACGGGCGCGCGACGGTGCGCACCACCCGCAACCAGCGGCTGACCGGACCCGCGAGCGGCGCCAAACCGAGTGTCACCCACGGGATTCCATCAAGCGCTAAGGTGCGCATGGCGTGATCCACGAGGAGATCTGCCGTACCGTTGGGGGCCAAGGGATCGCGTAGCAAATGTTCGAACAGCCAACCGTTGCGCGCCGGTACGGGCGCGAGCGAGAGCACCGCGAGGACGGCACCGTGGCGCTCGGCCACGAAGAGTCGACGATGTGTGAGATGCGACAGCGGCGATACGTCCACCAGAAAATGCATCGGCACCATATGCCGAGCGTCAAGCCACCGACCAATTAATCGCTCAAGGGCAGCGCGTAAATCGGGACTGTTTTCCAACGCGCCAGGCGTAAGCGTTCGGATGCGCACGCCCTTCGCGCGTGCACGCCGAAGTTGCTCACGCTGCGAGCGATGCGTGCGCAACCCCTCGACCCATATTCGTGGATCCCAGATGGGTTGATCCCCAATACGGGTGCGGCGGAAGCGGGGCGAGGACGCCAACACGCCTTCAGTCGCGAAAAAGCACACTCGACGCCGTGCTGCCTGCGCGACCTCGACAAAACGTTCGGCCACCGCTATGGCATCCGCTCGAGCGCAGACCGGTTCACCCGCCGCCACCCACGCAGCGCCCGTGTCGACATACGCGACCATACCACGGTCGGTGTCGAACCAATGTGACAATCCACGTCCAAGCACTTGAAACGCGGTGGCCGTATGACCGAAGCGCTCGACCAAGGCCAAGGCCCGCGCATCGTCACGCGAAAGCGCATCCGGCACTGCGCGCTCAGTCGACGACGGGCGCTTCGCGCGGCATCTCGCGTTCGAAGATGATCGTCATGCGCTCACCGTCCTGCGTCAGCATTCCGGGCGTCCACCCCGTCCGGCTACGCTCGTTCAGCAGATCCGTCAGCGCGTCTTCGTCTTCGCGGACATGGCGCGTCAACCGCACGATCACCGCCTGATATTCCTTCATCATGCGAAGGTAGCGTGTCGACTATCGCTGACGCTACCTTCGCTGCGCGCGTTCACCTCTGCACCAAACTCTGATGCCTCTTGAACCTACCGCCAGCTTTCCGACGCTCACCGTGTTGGACCATCCATTGGTTCGACACAAGGTGACGTTGCTTCGCGATCGCACCACGCCAACGAAGCAGTTCAAGGAGCTGGTTGATGA
>JANYFO010000127.1 GCA_025362635.1 Gemmatimonadaceae bacterium
ACCGCATTGAGGCCGGGAGCATCGCCGCCTCCCGTTGAAAGTGCGATGCGCATGATCGAAGAGGACGAACGAGGAATGATCAAGGAATGGGTGTGCCCATAGGACGCATGGCAACACCAGCGGTGACAGCAAGTTGTCGCAACACGCTGTCGTGATAGGTCACAGCACCGCGCAACGAGTCGATCTCGGACTGCATCTGTGCGTTCTCTTCACGCAACTGCGAGATGACAGCGCCAAGGTCATTGAGTGCCTCGCCAGACGACATGTTCGACGATGCGGATGGGATTGCGCCGGTGCATGCCGCGATCGCGGTGGTGACGACAATCGCGCTCAGCGTCAGCAGCGCACGAGATCGATCCAACGCACGCTTCAAAAAATTTGACACTGGAGCTCGGCGTTCGCGTGATGGGTGCCGCGTGCAATGGATGCTGCATCGACGCATGACAGCTGTGATATAACGGTCAACCCGAACGGAAGGAACTTATGCGTCGTGGTAGTACACTCGTTGAACAACTGTGCATTATCAGCGTCGTCGGCACGCTCGCTGCTATTACGGTGCGTTCCGGCCTCCATTTGGTTGATGCCGCGAACGTGCATGCCGCGTCGCGCGATGTGGCGGACCTCTTCGCGTTAGCCCGTGATCAAGCAGTGGCGTCAGGCATGCGCACGGCGGTGCGGCTCGATGCAGCGCACGGACGCGTACTCGTCTATGCAGAGGCTGATACGATTGCCCGACTCGACCTCGCACAACACAACGATGTACGCCTCAGCACCTCGCGCGATTCCATGGCGTACGCCGCATCGGGATTGGGCTTTGGTGCCGCGAACTTGCGCGTCATTCTACAACGCGGCCTCACTGCCGACACGGTCACCGTCTCTCGCCTTGGTCGCGTCCGTCGATGAGTCGTCGATCGCCGCGCCCAACGCCGCTGTCGCGACTACTCCGTTGTTGGCGCAGCCACGGCCGTGGTGCCGAAGTCAAAACCGGGCACCGACACTCGAGGAATTTCCTGACCGATGGTGCGCTCAATCGTGCGCACCATCCCAATCTCTTCCGCAGACATGAACGTGTACGCATCTCCAGTCGATGCAGCGCGGCCGGTGCGGCCAATCCGATGCACGTAGTCTTCTGGCTGCTGTGGCACGTCATAGTTGATCACGTGCGTAATGCCAGAAATGTCCAAACCACGCTGCGCAATATCCGTCGCCACCAGCACGCGCAGTTTGCCAGACTTGAAATCTTCCAACGCCTTCATGCGCTGCTGCTGCGATTTATCGGCATGCATCGCGCCGGCGTCAATGCCCGCTTGCTCCAAGTCTCGAACCACACGGTCCGCCCCAGACTTCGTGCGCGTAAACACCAACACCGAGTCATGATCAGCCGCCGACAACAGATGCACCAACAACTCGTTTTTTCGTTGCCGCGGCACCGGATAGACAGCGTGTGTCACCGTGGTTGCTGCCGACGAGCGCCGTCCGACCTGTACGACCACCGGTTTGCGCAGGTACTTGCGACTCAGCGCTTCAACTTCGGGCGGCATGGTTGCGCTGAACAGCATGGTTTGTCGGTAGCGCGGAATCTGTTCTACAATGCGATTGAGCTGCGGCGCGAACCCCATGTCCAACATGCGATCCGCTTCGTCAAGCACCAACGTTTCGAGATACGAAAAATCCACATTGCGTTTCTCAAGATGATCGAGCAGTCGACCGGGTGTTGCGACCACCGCATCAACACCGCTTCGCAACGCCTTCTCCTGCGGTTCGTATCCCACGCCGCCAAACACCGGAATCACATCAATCGGTGCGTACTTCGAATACTTCCGAAAACTTTCTTCCACCTGCAGGCACAATTCGCGCGTTGGCGTGAGAATCAACACTCGCGTTCGGCGTGGTCCATCGAGCAGACGGTGCACGATTGGCAACGTAAAGCTCGCGGTTTTGCCCGTACCCGTCTGCGCTAAGCCAATGAGGTCGCGCCCCTTCAGCGCGATCGGAATAGCTTCGCGTTGTATCGGCGTCGGCCGTTCATAGCCCGCGTCGTGCAGCGCGTCGAGCAGTGGTTGGGCCAAGCCCAGATCGGCAAACTTGATGTCGTCGCCGGAAGCGTTGTCGTTCGCAGGTGCAGTCATGAGATGTGAACAACTTAATCCCCCGCTGGCCTGCGAGGCGATGCTGGACATGTTCACTCGGGCCAGCGATGCGTGCCGCTACAACAATTCTATAGCGCGACCCGACAGGCGGGCGATAAGTCCAAGTCGAAAAGTGACGTCGATCGAGGTTGGGTCCACGCTACCACCGCCGTCGCTCAGCGGCATGACGGGCCACGACCAAGCGGGAACCTGATCCGGCATCACCACCGACCGCGGTGCGTGCCAAATGCCTTTGCGATCCCGATCGTCAAGCAGACGTTCGAGCAGGCGCGACCACCCCTCGTGCTTTCGAAGAAAGCCAAGTCGTGCCATAATTTCGATCC
>JANYFO010000131.1 GCA_025362635.1 Gemmatimonadaceae bacterium
TTCGATAAGCAACAACACGCGATAACAGAGCAACGTGACGACGACAATTTCAACGGCGTCGCGCCAATCGAACTGTAGTGTACGCAGGAGACCGAAATCGTTCACGAGAGCATGCGAGAGTAATAGGCGTTATTACGATGCTAAACAAAAAAAGCGGGTCCGGACTGACTGCTTCCGGACCCGCCGACAAGTTTCGATCACCGCAGAATTGTACGGCACAACTTGAACTCAGGCAGGCGCGACTTCCGGACCACCAAGCAGCGGCGGAATAATTGGACGCGGTGATGGCGGGACAACGACGGTCGGCGTTGGCGTGAACGGCAGGCCATCAGGAAGCGGGCGCGGTCCGAGAGGCTTACCGTCCTTGAGCAAAATGATGTCGTCGCGCGTGAGCGTTTCACGGTCAAGCAATTGCGCAGCGACGATATCAAGCAGCGGTCGATTTTCCGTGAGCACTGCGACTGCACGGGCATGCGCTTCCATAACCACGCGCTTCACTTCCGCATCAACGAGCTGCGCGGTTTGCTCTGACACTTCGCGGCGTGACTGCATCTCACGGCCAAGAAACAACTCCTGCTCATTGTCGCCAACGAGAATTGGTCCGATGGTGTCAGACAGACCCCACTGCGTGACGTATCGGCGCGCGATACCGGTTGCCTGCTGAATGTCGCTGGCAGCTCCGGTCGTTACGCGGTTGTGGCCAAAAACAATTTCTTCGGCCGCACGACCTCCGTACGCCATTACCAATCGCGCTTCAAGCTGTTCGCGCGTCACCGACACACGATCATCTTCCGGCAGCGTGAATGCGATACCAAGCGCACGACCACGCGGCACGATGGTGACCTTATGCAGCGGATCATTGCCTTTCACCATCATCGCGCACACCGCATGTCCAGCTTCGTGAAACGCGGTGAGACGGCGCTCATCGTCCTTCATCACCAACGACTTGCGTTCGGCGCCGAGCATGACACGATCTTTCGCTTCTTCGAGATCGCTCATGTAAATCTTGTCGTGATTTTTGCGCGCTGCGAGCAACGCACCTTCGTTCACGAGATTGGCCAAATCGGCACCCGCCATACCTGGCGTGCCACGCGCCAGCGAGGTGACGCTCACGTCGTCCGATTGCGGCTTGTTGCGCAAATGCACTTTTAAAATGCCTTCGCGGCCGCGCAGGTCAGGCAAGTCGACAACGATCTGTCGGTCAAAACGGCCCGGACGGAGTAACGCCGGATCAAGCACGTCCGGACGGTTAGTCGCCGCGATCAAAATGACGCCATCGTTAGACTCAAACCCGTCCATCTCGACGAGCAATTGATTCAGCGTCTGTTCACGCTCATCGTGTCCACCGCCCATACCCGATCCACGATGACGTCCAACGGCATCGATTTCGTCGATAAAGATGATGCACGGGGCATGGGCCTTGCCTTGTTCAAACAAGTCGCGCACTCGCGACGCGCCAACGCCAACGAACATCTCCACAAAATCGGAGCCGGACATCGAGAAGAACGGACGTCCCGCCTCGCCGGCCACGGCCTTTGCGAGCAACGTTTTGCCCGTTCCCGGTGGACCGACCAACAGTGCACCTTTTGGCAGACGTCCGCCGAGCTTTGTGAATTTTTGCGGATCTTTCAAAAACTCAATAATCTCTTGCAGCTCAACCTTCGCTTCATCGGCCCCGGCAACGTCGGCAAACGTAATTTTTGGCGTGTCACCGCTTAATAATTTTGCTTTGCTCTTTCCAAACGAAAACGCTTTGTTGCCACCAGACTGCATTTGTCGGAACAGAAACACCCAGAATCCAATCAGCAGCACGTACGGCAAAATCGTGATGAGAAAACTGATGCCGCTGAAGCGCGCTTCCTGCGAAGAAATACGCACGCTTCGACTCTGCAGGCGATCGGTTTCGGCCGGTGTCAAGCCTTGTGGCAAGCGCACCATGAACTTGCGCGCCTCGCGATTGTTCACGCGCACGGGTTGGCGAAACTGACCCGCCACCACGTTTTCCGGTTGGAAGATGACGCCGAGGATGTTGCCCGCGTCGAGCTGTTGTCGATACGCGGTGTAATCGATTTCCGGCGCCTGGGTTTCCCTCCCGCCATTGAAGGAAAGGAAGGCGACGGGAATCAGGATGACGAGAATCCAGAAAGAAACCGTCTTTGAGGTGCGTGCCCAATTCGTGGGCTTTTTCGGAACGGGTGTCATGGGTGCTGGCATCGTATGACCGGGTTACTGCAGGCTGGCAACGTACGGAAGGTGCCGAAAATTTTCGGCATGGTCGAGACCGTACCCGACTAAAAACTCGTGCGGGGCATCGAACCCGATGAACCGCGTGGGATGCGTAAGTTCGACGGCGATATGCTTATGCAACAAGGCACAGATCTCCACCGATTTTGGTCGCCGATCACGCAGCAGCTCAATCAACCGATTCAGCGTGCGTCCGGAATCAACGATGTCCTCTACAAGCAGAATGTGTTTACCCTCCAATTCAGTTTCAGGATCATACAGTAAACGCACGACACCGCTGGATTCCATCGCGTCCCCGTACGACGACGCGACAAGAAAATCGACTTGCAATGGACGTTCGATGTTGCGAACGAGATCGCTGAGAAAAATAAAGCTGCCTTTGAGCAAACCCAATACAAGCAGCTCGCCCTCGGGATACGCTGCAGTGATGTCAGCGCCAAGTTGGCGCACGCGCGCTTGGATAGTCTCGACATCATAGACCACTCGCTTGACCGCGCGCCCATCCAGACGTGGGTCCGCGACGAGCGCGACATCAGGTTCGTTCGGAGAATTAGTCGGACTCGCGCTCACACCGATACCAGATCAAGTCCGGCCGACCGGGCCAGTGCGGGGCCGCGACACTGCGGCAGATTCCGGG
>JANYFO010000135.1 GCA_025362635.1 Gemmatimonadaceae bacterium
CACTTTTTTCACGGGGCAGCCGAAATTGATGTCGACAAAATCTGGCTGGAACAGGTCGGTCACCACCGCCGCCGCATCTGCCATCGCGCCTGGATCAGCACCAAAAATTTGGACGCCAATCGGTCGCTCCTCCGGAGAAAAGCGCAATTTGTCCATCGTTGCATCGTTTTCGCGTCGGATACCTTCGGCCGACAAAAACTCGGTCACCACCACATCCGCACCGTGTTCGTGGCATAACCGACGAAACGGCGACTCCGACACACCCGCCATGGGTGCGAGATACATCGGTACGGCGTTTGATATGCGAAACGGGAACGACTTAGTGGCCATGCTAAAAAGTTAGCCGAGGCATGGGACACGGGCAACGCAGTCGTTTGACAGAACTTGCACCGCGATTATCATCCGAGGCTATGGAACTGCGCGAGTTCTTCTCAGAGGATGCCGTCCAGCTCGAACTGCAAGGTACGAGCAAAGACGAAGTGCTTAAGGAACTCATCGGGCTGCTTAAGCTCGATGAAAAGGCCGAAGGCATGCTGTTTAAGATGCTTAAACGCCGCGAAAATCTTGGCTCAACCGGGATTGGCCGCGGCATCGCGATTCCTCACTGCCGGTCGCTCGTCGTCAATCGATTGCGAGTTGCATTTGGTCGGAAGCGCGACGGCGTCGATTTCAAAGCCATCGACGATAAGCCGGTGCACTTTCTGTTTTTGATCGTGGCGCCACCGCTGGAAGTCTCCAATCAATACCTCCCGGTCCTCGGCAAAATTGCACAGTTTAGCAAAGAAAGTGACGTGCCGGCGCGGTTACTCGAGGTTGCCACCCCAGCGGAGTTTATGGCGTTGTTAGAAGAGAAGCGCGTCTAGTAGACGGCATTGGCCGTGGTACTGTCCAACGCGTGCCGTACTGCATGAAGCAGCTCATGATTCGCAAACGGTTTTGCGATAAATGCGACGGTTTGACGTTCAATGCCTTGCAGTAACACATCGTCGTCAGCGTATCCGCTCATGTAGAGCACACGCAGCGTCGGCTGGATCGCGCACAACCGATTGGCCATGTCGGGACCGCCAATGCCGGGCATTACTACGTCCGTCAACAGCAACATGGGGCGCTCCCGCAACAAGCAGACGGCCTGCTCAGGATCCGCACCCGTCGCTGACAACACACGATATCCGGCGCGGCTCAGGACAACGTCTACGCTGCGGCGCACCGCGTCATCATCCTCCAACAATAGAATGCATTCATTGCCGCCTCGCACCTCACACACAGGGGTCGTGACGGATGACATTGTGTGCTCACCCGTCACCGCCGGTAACGTGATCGTCACGCGAGTACCCTGTCCAAGCGCACTCTCGATTCGTGCGTTGCCGCCAGCACCCGTCACGATCCGGTACACCATCGCAAGTCCAAGTCCGGTACCGCGCCCTCGCTCCTTCGTGCTGAAGAATGGTTCGAAAGCTCTCGCTTGTACGTCCGCAGACATCCCAATTCCTGTATCCTCGACGACGAGTTGCATAAACCGCGAGGTACCGTTGTCGTCAATAAGTCGCGTGCGCACTGTAAGGATACCGCCCCGCGGCATTGCGTCGCGCGCATTTGCGGCGAGGTTCATGAGCACTTGCTCCAATCGACCGCGATCGAACATGATCGGCGCGATAACCGGAGCAAGCACTAACTGCATCGTGATGTGTTCCCCAATGACGCGATGCAGCAGGAGTTCGACCTCGCGCAAAACGATGTGCACATCGAGTCGGACATCCTCGACGACTTGTCGACGGCTGAACACCAAAATCTGTTGCGTTAAGTCCGCCGCACGTCGTGCGGCCCGCAAAATTTCTTCGCTTTCACTCGTCGACGATGTTGACGGATGCTCCTCACGCAACAATTCGGCATTCGTAATAATCGCGGTGAGATAATTATTGAAGTCGTGCGCGATACCTCCGGCAAATGATCCAAGGGCTTCCATCTTTTGTGACTGACGCAACGCTTCACGCGATGCCTCCAGCGCCCGCTCCGCTTCGTGGCGTTCTGTCAGGTCGATCATCAACGCCACAACAATAGACGTTCCTTCTCGACGAAATGCGCCGAGCACCATTTCCACTTCGCGTTCGGAGCCGTCGGCGGCTCGCTGCCACCACGTGCCCTCTGGTTGTATCATCTGAGGCGACGGAGGTGGCAAGCGGTGCAAGCGGTCGTGCTCGCGTGCGGCGAAAAGATCGGCGACACGATGTTGCGCAATCTCCGCGTGTGCAATGCCGTAAAATGTCAACGCGGCGTCATTTAAACTCTGGAGATGTCCAGTGTCGTGTAGCCACGCGACCAACGGTAGTGGATTTGTGTTGAAGAGTTGCCGGTAGCGCTCTTCACTTTCTTCAAGCGCACGCTCCCGATCTTCGACCGCGTCCGCGAGCTGATTTAATGTGCGTGCCAAGACTCCAACTTCATCGTCGGCACTCCTGTGCGAGCGACGCCCGCGTTCCCCAGCGGTGAGTGCACACGCATCTGCCGTCAGCGCAATGATTGGTCCAGAAATGCGACCAGCAATGCCCACAGCAAGCAGCACACCGAGCAGCGTGGCAAGCAGCGCGAGCTCCGCGTCGCGCACAAATTGTTGCTGGGCGATTAGCAGCGTCGCACTGGTGGGAATGCCGACGTACAGAAATGCATTGATCGACGGCACCGCGGCATGCCCAACAAGGCGTTCAGTGCCATCCATGGATGTGACCGTGCGCGCGGTATCACTCGACTTCCAGTTCCGCTGCAGCGCTACGTTGCTCGAAAATGTTCGGTCGCTCCACGCATCCATATCTGCACTGCGTAACAGCACACGCCCTTGACGATCCATCAGCGTGATGACAGAATTTTTCGGCAAATCGCTCGCCATACGCATCACATCAATCGAATCCATAAGCATAGCCGCGCCAATGACACCAGATATCTGTCCACGTGCGTCTCGCAGCGGAATGGCGAACGGAAAAACGTATGGTGCTCCGGGAAAAATTTCGGATCGACGCGCTGCGGCAACGGCAACGGTGCGCGTCTCTACCGCACGGTGCACAAGTTCACGCGCATCGGCGGGCAAGCGCGCGGTGTCGGGGGGCGGTGTAACCAGACCACCGCGCCAATATCCTGCTGTATCAACGAACCACACATTGGAGAACTGCGACCCATCCGTCTGGAACAGCACTCGAAGAATTGAATCGTTACGTGCAATTGAGCCACGGAGGTCGAGCAAGTGTGAGACGCTGGACAGCAGGATGCTCGATCGTTCAAACTCAGTGCTCAATGCTCGAGCCGCGCCTACTGCAGCAGCGCGACTACGCTCCGATAATACGCGCTGTTCTGTGTGTAAGCGTTCGACTGCGCGAAAGCCGGCAAACGCTGCGAGCGGAATCGCGAGACAGCCGGTCATGAAAAACAATTGTGTACGAATACTCAGGTGTCGCACTTTGCTACTGTTCCACCACAAGACGGGCGATCGGTGCGCGGAGGCGACTGACAACGCGTGCCGATTGCAGCAACGCCGCCGCCGCCAGTCCAGC
Organism: Gemmatimonadaceae bacterium; assembly: GCA_025362635.1. Classification (GTDB taxonomy): domain Bacteria; phylum Gemmatimonadota; class Gemmatimonadetes; order Gemmatimonadales; family Gemmatimonadaceae; genus Gemmatimonas. Next base: position 3,540 of record JANYFO010000135.1, read on the forward strand.
CACGAGACCAATCCACAATCCCCGCTCACGCCACGGCGTGTAGAAGCCGAGATACACGCCAAGTGGGATGCCGACACCCCAGAAGGCAACGAGGTGGAGAATTGCCGGCACGCGCGTGTCGCCCGTACCGCGTAGCACGCCGCCAGTGACTGCCTGCAACCCATCGAACACCTGAAACATACCAGCCAGTGGAATGAGGGAGACCGCCACTGCAACCGTTGCAGCTTCGTGCGTATAAATCGTGGCGAGCCAGAATGGCGCGCCTAAAAATACAGCCGCACTCACGCACATGAAGCCGGTACCGCAGGCAATCGCCGCTAAGGCATCACGCCGTGCGGCAATCATATCACCGCGACCAATCGCACGTCCAACAACCGTGGTGGCGGCACCGGAAATTCCGAGCGGCACCATAAAAGTGAGTGACGCCATGTTCAGCGCAATTTCGTGCCCCGCAAGCGTCGCTGTACCGAGCCATCCCATAAAAATTGTCGTCAATCCAAACGCAAACGATTCAAAAAAGAACTGTGTCCCAATCGGTGCGCCAATGCGCAACGTGCGTTGCAACGGTAGCCACGCGGTCGCCTCCGGATGCCACGGTCGTAGCACGTTGCGCAGCGCGGGCCACGCGATCACCAGCGTGACCACCGCCATAACCCACATGGCAAACGCCGTTGCATAGCCAGAACCAACAACGCCAAGTCGAGGGGCACCGAAATGACCAAAGACGAGGAGCCAGTTGGCGAAAAGATTCACAATATTCGCGACTAACACTGCAACCAGCACTGGTGCTATGCGTCGCATGGCCTGCAGCGTTTGACGCAAAACGGCGAATGCGAAAAATGGCAGCACACCGATGGCACGACGGCGCATATACAGCGCCGTGTCGCGTACCACATCGCTCGGCTGTCGTAGCGCACGAAGAACAAATTCTCCAGGCATGAGCATGAGTGTTACCATCACGGCTAAACCGAGCGCGATAAGCAACCCTCGTTGCACAGCGCGCGCCGCGTCCTCGTGTGCACCAGCGCCGATAGCTTGGGCAACAATTGGGTCAATGGCCAACAAGAGACCCATACCAAAAATACTGACGTTGAAAAAGTACAAATTGCCCAACGCAACGGAGGCGATCGCCGCGCCCCCGAGGCGTCCAACCATCAGCGTATCGACCACACCCATGGCCTGCATTCCAACAAAAATGAGCACAATCGGTGCAGCAAACCGTGCCATATCGCGCAGGTCGGGCCCCCACGCAACCAAGCGCTTCAACGCGCGGCCGGGCTCTTCGCTCGCGCCACCAGCTCGCGGACCTCGCGCAGCAGACGCTGCGCATCATAGGGAATGCCGTCCTTGATCGTCCACGCAACACCGCCGCCGGTTCCTGCCGCTGCGTCAGCGCGCGGAGGATAGAACACTTTAAGGTCTTCCAATGGATTGCCGTTCAACAAAATGATATCGGCCAAGTAACCCGCGCGAACACGACCTAAGCGAACGTCCTCGCCGAGAATCTTCGCATTGTTGGCTGTGGCGTGCTGCAGCACTTTGATGGGCTGGAATCCGGCTTCTTGCTGCAATTCAAGCTCGCGCACCAAACCAAAACCGTACACTTGATAGATGAAGCCCGCATCCTCACCAGCGCCGACAATACCACCCAGCTGCTCGAAATCCCGAACGGCTTTGAACCAGATTTGATAGTTGGTTTTCCAAAATGCTTCGTCAGTGCTGCTCCAATTCGCGAAATACGATCCGTGGTTGGAAGCGTCGGGCTTGAAATACTTATCAAGTGTGGGGTGCAAGTATTGCGCAAACCATGGCTGTGTTTCCGCACGCTGCAGGTCGCGACTGGCTTCATAAATATCGAGCGTGGGGTTCCACGCGACATTGCCTTTCACCATGGCGCGCAACACCTCCTGCAACTTTAAGGGATCAGCCTCTTGCCACAAATGACCGGCCCATCGAAAGCGCATCCCTTCGTCTGCATAATTAAAATTCGACGGAAAGTGTTGTGCGCCGCCTATGATCGCGGCATCCGGTACACCGTACCAATGCTCAATACTTGTGAGGCCGCCGGTTGCTGCGTCCCACGCATTCGTCTCATCAACCGCCATATGATGTGCCGTGCGGAGGCCCAGTTTTTTCGCTTCGTCGAGCACGGCGCCGTAGACGTCTTTATCCATGCCAAACAACTTGAGTCCGTCCACCCCCATCGCTTTCAAGTCGCGCACGCGTTGCCGCGCTTCGACCTCATTGCGCGGTACCGGCATGTACGCGTAGCGTGCATACACATACACACGCGGTGCCGCGACTTCCCCCGACAAGCTACGCGCACGAAGTTGCAACGTCTTGGCCGTTTCGCTGGACACGTCACGTACGGTCGTGATGCCCATGCCAAGCCACAGCTTCAGTTGGTAGTCCAGGGGCTGCGGAATTCCGGCGCGCTCGTCTTGCACATGACCGTGAATATTGATCAAGCCCGGCATGACATACTTGCCCGCCGCATCCAACTCGGTACCACCCGCCGCAGGTCGTCGCGCAGTTCCGCTTTTCACTGCCACCGGATCAATCGACACGATATCGACGATACGGTTGCCTTCAATCACAATATCCTTCGGCCCTTCGGCTGGGGTGCCATTGCCTTCAATCACCATCGCGTTGCGGATCACCAATCGCGCTGGTCGCACACCGTGCGTGGGTGCGGCACCGACGGATACGGCAGTCGCCCGCTCAGTATTCTGTGCACTAGCAGAGAGCGAGAAAGCGGCCATCATCAGGCCGGCCGTTAAAACGCGTTGCATGCTACGTCGTACGGGTGATTCACACATACGAAACTCCTAGGCGATGAGTCCATCGATTACGGGTCGCGGAGACATGGCGTCCCATGTCCGCCTAATATACCAACGACAATCCGTACACGACGAGTATCGGAATGCCTTTTGCACGATCAGGGAGCGTTAAGTCGCTTTCGAGCGAACGCGACTCGCCATGCGTGAAGACCGGTCGTCACGAACGCTCGTCGTGGATTTAGATGAGCAACACCTTTTTGGTAGTCCGGGTTGTGAAGCGGAGAATCTGTCACTCTCGGCTACCACAAATGGACGGCCGGAAAAGCGGCGTTTCGAACGGTCGAATGGCAGCCCTTTGCATTTGCTTTCGGTCGCAAGGTGATCATTTAATCAACGCCGTTCAATGATACTCCAGTGCAACAATCGACCTGCTCGGCGCAAGATCGTGCACTAGGCACTGCGCGTAAAAACGCTATCTGCCGCAGAACGAGGCGCTGAACTGGGTAGCGCCGCAACCGTAGTCGACCTCCGTCACGACAAACTTATTCCCACTCAATGGTTGCCGGTGGCTTTGAGCTAATGTCGTACACGACGCGGTTCACGCCGTCCACTTCATTGATAATACGATTCGAAATTCGGCCTAACACTTCGTGAGGGAAGGCGTACCAATCGGCGGTCATGCCGTCGGTGCTCGTGACCGCGCGCAACGCGATGACGTGCTCATATGTGCGACCGTCGCCCATGACGCCTACAGATCGCACTGGCAGGAAGACCGCGAACGCTTGCCAGATATCATCGTACAAGCCCGCCGAGCGAATCTCCGCGAGATAAATTGCGTCGGCGCGACGGAGGATATCGAGCGCGTGTGGTGTGACTGCTCCCAACACCCGGATCGCGAGACCAGGGCCAGGAAACGGGTGTCGTCCAACCATCTCCTCAGGTAATCCCAGTTCACGACCAACATTGCGTACCTCGTCCT
>JANYFO010000138.1 GCA_025362635.1 Gemmatimonadaceae bacterium
ATTGTTCCGCGCTGCCGTCCGAGTTGGTGGAGAGTGAACTGTTCGGCCACACCCGCGGCGCGTTTACCGGTGCAGTTAAAGATCGGGCTGGTTTGTTTGAAGCGGCCAATGGAGGCACGCTCTTTCTGGACGAGATCGGTGACCTTGGTCTTCGCGCGCAGGCAAAGGTGTTGCGGGCGCTGGAAAGTGGCGAAATCATGCGCGTGGGTGGAACCACGACCACGAAGGTGAATGTCCGCGTGATCGCAGCGACCAATCAACCGCTCGACGCGATGGTTGCCGACGGCACGTTTCGCGAGGATTTGTTGTACCGCCTCAAAGTCATTCCACTTGTGCTGCCCCCGTTGCGTGAGCGCGCGGACGATATTCCGCTTTTGGCTTCGCACTTCCTACGTGGCTTTGCAGAGCATCATGCACTGCGACTCCGTTCCATTGACGATGAAGCGATGGCGTTGTTGATGCGGCACCACTGGTCGGGGAACGTGCGTGAACTGCGCAACGTGTTGGAGCACGCTTTGGTAATGGCCGATGGTGCGCAGATTCGCGCGCGTGATTTGCCAGCGAGTGTCGCGCCTCGTCAAGCCGTTGCGCCGGCGTCCGTCATGATCGATGAATCGTTGACTCTGCCGTTTATCGAGGCACGCAAGCGCGCGCTGTTCGCTTTTGACCGCGCATTCTTGTCGCAGGCGCTTACACGCCATGGCGGTAGCATCGCGAGCACGGCGCGCGCTGTTGGGTTGCATAGACAATCGTTGCAGAAATTACTTTCACGTCGCGAGATGCGTCCCGCTATCGAAGCACAGCAAAACGTGTAGGATCGCGGTACTACAATGTGAACAGCGCAGATGAGGCCGACGCACTAGTGCGTGGGCCTCATCTGCTTCACTTACCTGCCTTCCCTTCGCTCAGCATTGATTTTCGCGCTCATGTCAGCAAGCTCACCATGGAACACCGTACTTGTAAATTCCGGTTCGCGTCGGAGACGAATTTGGTTATGTACGTCGGTCACCCCTGAAACACCTTCGGCAATATCCTCCGCGAGACGTTTCGTTCGGCGCTGATCGACGGTACCCGTGAGCGTGATTTCCCCGTTCGCGACTGTCACGACAATATCACGAGCATCGATCTCGCGATGACGAGAAAGTTGCTCGCTGACATCTTCATAAATGCGTTCGTCGGGTCTCGTCCATCCCTTTGGACCACGGCCCGCGTGACTGACCTGCGATGCCAGCCAGCCTCGGCTGCCATCTTCTCGGCCTTGTGCAGTGTCCCGTGTGTCGTCGCGATTACGACGATAGTCCTCTCGGTCCATTCGACGATCCTCCTGAGTTAAGAAACGCGCAAACCAGCGAACCCATAGCTGGTTCAAATCGCGTGCCGCACGGTTGCATGTACCGGCACAGTCCATGCACAAACATCGAGTCATGACTGAACAGACAACGCTTTTTTTCATGACGGGCGCACTGGTTGCGCTCGCCGCGTGTGGTGAGCCAACGCGTCTCACTCGCGGCGCAGATTATGGCGCGCATCCGACGCTCGTTAAACCACAGCACGCGCTTATCCCCACTACGCGTATCGCCACGGCTATTGGCTGGAGCAATGGCGCAATGCCACTGGCGGCCGCGGGAACTCGCGTGAATACGTTTGCGACTGGTCTTGATCATCCGCGTTCTTTATACGTGCTTCCCAACGGGGATGTGCTAGTTGCGGAAACGAACGCGCCACCAAAACCTGATGACGGTAAGGGAATCAAAGGAAAATTTTTTCGATACTTTCAAAAAAAGGGCGGCGGCGGTGTACCGACGGCGAATCGCATCACATTGTTGCGCGATGCCGATGGCGACGGTGTAGCCGAAACGAAATCGGTTTTGCTGAGCGGTTTGCATTCTCCATTCGGCATCGCGTTGATTGGACGTGAGCTTTACGTCGCCAACAGTGACGCGATAGTACGATTTCCGTACGTCGATGGCGCGACAACAATTTCCGCGACAGGGACGCAAGTGATCGCATTGCCCGCCGGAACTCTGAATCATCATTGGACGAAAACCATTGTTGCGTCGACCGACGGAACGAAACTTTATGTCAGTATTGGATCAAACAGTAACGTTGGCGAGAACGGCATGGACAAAGAGGTTGATCGTGCTGAAATATGGGAAATCGATTTGAAGACAGGGTCGCATCGCGTGTTGGCCACCGGCGTTCGCAATGCGGCCGGCCTCGCGATTGAGCCTGAAACGCGCGCACTGTGGGCGGCCGTCAACGAACGTGACGAGCTTGGCAGTGACCTCGTTCCCGACTATATGACAGCGGTTCGTGACGGCGGGTTTTATGGGTGGCCGTATAGTTACTTCGGGCAGCACGTTGATGATCGCGTGAAGCCGCAGCGACCGGACCTCGTCGCAAAAGCCATTGTACCGGACTACGCGCTGGGCGCGCACACCGCGTCGATTGGTCTTGCAAGTTCGCGCGGCAATGCGTTACCGGCCCAGTTCAAAAACGGGATGTTCATCGGGCAGCATGGTTCGTGGAATCGTAATCCGCGCAGCGGCTATGCGGTGATTTTCGTGCCGTTTTCGGCGGGAATGCCTGCCGGTCCACCAGTGGACGTACTCACGGGATTTCTTACGGCGAATAAGGAAGCGCAAGGTCGACCGGCGGGTGTTGCTATCGATAAACGTGGTGCGCTGCTTGTCGCTGACGATGTAGGAAATACGATATGGCGCGTATCAGCGGCGCCGGTGCGGCCGTAGCAATAGGGAAGCGACCTCAAACACCGCTCAACGCGCCCGTCCGTGTGTCTTTACCCGCTCGCCGCGGGCGGACATCTCTTCTCGCACCACATCGGTATGTCTAACGGTGTAACTTCTACGCCAGAATCACACGTCACGACAGAACGAAAGAACATGGCCGTGAAGGGGAACGTTCGAGCGACCGGCTTAAGCATCTCGATGCTGAAAGACCGGTGTGGCAATCTGATTCTGATCGTCACCCTCGACTGCTGAGTCTTAACTTTTGAAAACATCGGCAGCGAGCGAAGCTCAACCGGCGTCTGTTCTCATCTCGAAAAGAATTGCTGATCTTGGTGACTGGCGCGGAGAAGCACTGCGCAGAATGCGAACGCTCATTCAGCGCACCGTTCCGGATGTTGTCGAGGAGTGGAAATGGATGGGCACCCCTGTGTGGTCGCACAACGGCATCATTTGCACTGGCGAATCTTACAAGAACATTGTAAAGCTAACCTTTGCGAAGGGCGCGTCTCTGCAGGATCCATCAAGGCTCTTCAACTCCAGTCTCGACGGCAATACTCGTCGCGCGATTGACATTAATGAAGGAGAATCCGTTGACGAGTTTGCATTCGAAGCGCTTGTTCGTGAAGCGGTCGCGCTCAACAGTGCGGTCAAGTTGAAGTCGACGAAGAAAGCAAAGTCGTAAATCAACACCAGCGTTACTCCCTCCTACGGCACGCTGCGCAACGGACACCCATTTCAAACAACATCGGGCTGGCGCAAACGGTCACGACAAACGACACAGTCTACCGGACCATCCGAGGCGGCGGCGAGAATCGTCGATATGCTGCTCCGCACCACCTGCGCTGCGACGATGTTCTGAGTTGGTTAGCTGACCACCGGTAGTGTCACCACCGGCAGTGTCGTGACTGGTAATTTCACCACAAATTGGCTACCGTGGCCGGTGCCAGCACTCGCAGCAGTGACCGATCCGCCGTGCGCCGCAACCAGCTCGCGCACAACCGTGAGGCCGATGCCGAGGCCTCCACGGTTTAGCCCACTCGCATGACAATCTTGCACAAAAAGATTAAAGATGTCGGCTAATGACGCTGCGGCGATGCCGATGCCGCCGTCACTCACCGTGGTCACAATGGACTCGCCCGACACCTGCACCGATAGAGTGACAGCACCGCCTTCTGGCGTGTACTTCGACGCGTTATCGAG
>JANYFO010000188.1 GCA_025362635.1 Gemmatimonadaceae bacterium
CGTCTCGATCACGCCCTTCGCGAGAATCTGATACAGATATTCGTTGCCCATTCGCCGCGCAGGATCGCCGTGACAGCTCTCTTCTTGTCCGAGGATCGCGAACTTCACGTTCGCTGCTTGCAGAATGCGAGCAAACGCCACCGTAATCTTTTTCGCACGATCATCGAACGATCCCATGCAGCCCACCCAAAACAAAATATCGGGCTGTTCCTCGCGCGCCGCCAACTCGGCCATCGTTGGTACATCCAGCCCTTCCGCCCACGAATTACGATCTGTCGGACTGAACGCCCACGGACTACCGTTGCGCTCAAGCGACTGTAGCGCCGGTTGCAACTCTTCGGGGAAACGCGACTCCATCAACACCAAATCGCGACGCAATTCGTTGATGATATCCAATTGATCGATCGACACTGGACATTCCACGACGCAGGCACGGCAGCTTGTGCAGGCCCAGAGTTCTTCTTCCGTGATCCAACCATCCAGCAGTTTGTGATCGAGCACTGCCACTTGCTCAGTGGTGGGGTCGGCGCCCTGCATCAGATCAAGCAACTGCGCCTTTTCGGTCAAACGCGCGCGCGTTTTTACGACAATCATGCGCGGCGAAAGCGCCTTGCCGGTAATGTTGGCCGGGCATACCGCTGTGCACCGTCCGCATTCCGTACACGAATACCCATCGAGCAAATTCTTCCACGATAAATGCTCAACGTCTGATGCACCAAACTGCTCCGCGTTCTCCGCCTCCAAGTCCATCGGACGCATCGCGCCTACCGTGCCCGGTCCACTCGTATTCGAGAACCAGACATTGAGGAGCGACGTCAGCACGTGTAGGTGCTTCGAACCCGGCAAATGATTCAAAAAATACAAAATGAGCACGGCGTGAAACCACCACGCGCTACGCGCAATTGCATGCGCAGTGACGGGCGATACTCCGCTGAATAGCGAGGCGAGCATGCGCGATATGACGCGCCCATCAGATGAAGCGCCCGTGCGAATTTCCATCGCGAATAGCAGCAGCAGCGACACCATCAACGCGCCGATCATGCTGAGGATGAAGACCGCATCCCCGCCATGGACGGGATCGGAGCGAAAGCGCGCCGGTTTGATCACTAACCGACGGTACAGGAGAAACGAGACCGGAAGAAGCACAAACACCGCAAACAATTCCTGCGAAATCACATATGGCAGATACAAAAACCTCGGCAAAACCCAAGCGTAAGAAAACCCAGTCACCAAACCTTGGATCATAATTTCCAACGTACCAAGTCCGAGCACGCAGAATCCCCAAAAAACCAATGCGTGCATCATACCGCCAATCGGATCGCGCAAAATTTTACTTTGCGCGATGCCGATCGTTAGGAAGTTTTTTGTTCGCGTGTTTGGGTGATCGGTCCGAACTTCAGGACGTCCAATTTTTAGCCAGCGAATCAGTCGCCGAGCGCTCCGTGTGAAAAAACCGAGCGCAACAATGAGGATGATCGCGAAAATGACGTTGGAGAGTGACATATGGCCAAGCTAGGGGGCGGGTTTTGCGTGGACAAGGCGAGCGTCGCGCACGAGCGGAGACACGAAAGGCCGCGTCAAATGAATCCTGACGCGGCCTTCGTGTGCACGACGCATTGTGTTACCCCTGCGCCTTTGCTTTCCGGATCGCATCCGTCAACGCAGGCATGATCTCGAACACATCGCCCACGATGCCGTAATCGGCAATCTTGAAAATTGGCGCATCTTTATCCTTGTTGATTGCTACGATCGTCTTCGACGTGCGCATGCCGGCGAGATGCTGAATCGCACCAGAGATGCCCACCGCGATATACAGATTCGGACTGACGTTGCGACCGGTCTGCCCAATCTGATCCGAGTGCGGACGCCACCCTTCGTCCGTCACCGCACGCGTCGCCCCTACGGCTGCATTACCGAATGCTGCTGCGAGGTCGTCACACAGCTTGAAGTTTTCAGAAGCCTTAAGCCCTCGACCGCCGGCGACAATTACCGATGCATCACCTAAATCAATCTTGCCGGTGCCGCCCTGTCGAAGTTCCGTCACCTTGACACGCGACGCCGCGGGGTCCGTCGCCGATGCGAGACTCTCGGTCACCACCGCTCTCGCATTTGCCACCGGTTGCATCGCCGACGGACGCACCGACACCAACGACGGCGTGCCAGTCAACGCGAGTGTCACCACCAACTTTCCGTTGTTCTGGGGATGTGTGGCAAGCACGGTCTCGCCATCAACGACAAAGCCTGTCACATCCGCCACCAGTCCAATTCGTAACTTGGCAGCGATACGCGGCGATAAGTCTCGTCCTTGCGCCGTTGCGCTAAACACACCGTAGCGATACGTGCCGCTGCCTAGTGCATGCGCCAACGTCGCAGCGAGCGCTTCTGGATTGTACTGCGTAAAGCCCGCGTGCTCGAGCAACAGCACTTTGTCCGCACCGTGCTGTGCCAGTGCATCGGCAAGCAGTGCAACACCGCTGGCACCGGCAACGACCGCGTGCACTGCTCCACCACCCGACATGTCCGCCAACGCGCGAGCTGCGGTAACTGCCTCCAACGCAACCTTGCGCAGCTCGCCGCTGCGCGTCTCTGCAAATACAAGAACGTCGGCCATCTCAGAGTACCTTCGCTTCAGTCTGGAGGAGTCGCACAAGTTCTGGCACGGCCACCGCACTGTCGCCGAGAATGCGTCCGGCTGCACGCTCGGGGGGAAGCGCCATCTGCTTCACAGAAACATGGACTTCGCCAAATTGTGCGGGCTTGATCTCCAAGGATTTTTTCTTCGCCGCCATAATGCCTTTCAACGATGGCAACCGTTCCTTGTTCAAGCCGTCGTCAATGGTCAGCACCGCAGGGAGCGGAAACTCTACGACCTCCACAGCGCCATCCAGCGCGCGCTCTGCGACGCCGCGTCCATTGGCGATATCGAGTTTGAACACGTTGGTGACGCACGGCAACTCCAGCAACTCGGCGACCATCGGTCCAGTCATCTGATTCATGGTGTCGATTGCAATACGACCGAAAAGCACGAGGTCGTAACTCCCATCTTTCAACTCAGACGCGAGGGCTTGCGCGACCGCAAATCCATCAGCTGGTGTCGCGTCGGCTTTTAACAACACTCCCCGATCGGCACCCATCGCCAATGTTTTGCGGATTTGCTCTTGCGCTGCATCGACACCAAGCGAAATCACGACGACTTCGCCAACGCCGGCTTTTTCTTTAAGTTGCAAGGCGGCTTCTACCGCCCAGAGATCGAAATCGTTGACGTCATACTTGAGGCCCGCTTCTTCGATGCGGGTTCCGTCACCGGCAATGACAAACTTCACTTCCATCACCGGGACGCGCTTAATACACACGGCAATCTTCACCGCGACGGCTCCATCTAAAAGACAAGAAGGCTGTGGCGAACTGTTGGAAGCTAGGCCGACGCTCTCGACCGGGCAATGTGACGCGAGCGTCGTCTTTTTCTACTTAAACGCACTGAGTCCCGTAATCGCCTGACCCAAAATCAGCGAGTGCACATCGTGCGTGCCCTCGTAGGTATAAACGCTTTCCAGATTTGCCATGTGCCGCAGCGCACCATACTCAGCAAGGATGCCGTTGCCGCCGAGAAGTCGACGGGTTTCGCGCGCGATGTTCGTCGCAATATCGACATTGTTGCGTTTGGCGAGCGATACTTGCGTCGGCGTAAAGTTGCCGGCGTCTTTGAGACGACCGAGATGTAATGCGACTAATTGCCCCTTCACAATTTCGGTAAGCATGTCCGCGAGTCGCACCTGCTGTATTTGAAAGCCACCGATCGGACGATCGAACATCACGCGGGTCTTCGCGTAGGCAACCGCCTCTTCAAAACATGCGAGCGCAGCACCTAGCACACCCCACGATATGCCAAACCGTGCTTGCGTCAAACACATGAGCGGACTTTTCAAACCGCCCGACGCTGGCAACAACGCATCGCTCGGCACATGCACGTCGACGAGCACAAGTTCTGACGTATCGCTCGCCCGCAACGACAGCTTGCCTTTCTGATCGCGAGCGGTGAAGCCCGGCGTCTTAGTATCGACAATAAATCCGCGAATGGATGTGTCTTCAGTACTGTCGCCAGTTTTTGCCCAAATGATTGCGATGTCGGCCATCGATCCATTCGTAATCCACATCTTGGCGCCATTGATCACCCAGCTGCCATCGGCTTGCTCGCGCGCACGCGTGATCATCCCAGACGGATTTGATCCGAAATCGGGCTCGGTGAGTCCGAAACAGCCGATGAGTTCGGCCTTCGCCAATTTCGGCAGATAATGGCGTTTTTGTGCTTCGGATCCAAAAGCAAAAATCGGATACATCACGAGTGCACCCTGTACAGACGCAAACGAACGAATGCCCGAGTCGCCACGCTCGAGTTCCAGCATGATGAGCCCGTACGCCACACTCGACAAACCGGCGCAGCCATACTCCTCAGGCAGCGACGCACCAAGCACGCCGAGCTCAGCTAATTCGGGAATGAGCTCTTTCGGGAAACGTCCTTCGACGTAGCACGTGCCAATGATTGGCAGAATTTTTTCATCGACAAAAGCACGAATCGTGTCACGAATCGCGCGCTCCTCTTCGGTAAGCGCCGCGTCGATGTTGAAGAGGTCGGCTGCGTTCGCTGTAAGTTCGACAGACGGAAGTGCAGGAATTGCAGCGACGGCGAGCAGATCGTGAGCCATAAGGACGCGATGCAAGAAGTGAGGTAGGCGTATCGCCGAAATCTAGCAGCGACAGCGTAATTTTTGCTGAGTTGAGTACAGATGTTGCATATTCAAAAACTGCCCTAGTGTTGATCCGCGCTCCTATGGGCGAACGGCCCCCTTTCTCCTCAATTAATGACTCCGATGATGACCTCGTTCCGACGCTTTCTCGCAAGTGCATTGGCGCTTAGCGCCGTTGCCTGCGGCGGCTCTGCTGACAGTGGCACCGTCGTGATTCCACCGACACCCGTAATTACCCTAAGCGCGAACACCAGTGCCGTGACGGTTACCGCGGGCACTAGCACGACCACCACGCTGACAGTTGCGCGCAGCGGTGGTTTCACCGGCGATGTCGCACTTGCCGCGACCGGCGTGCCGACGGGCGTGACAATCGCATTCAATCCAGCGTCAATTACCGCAAGCGCCACGACCAGTGTCATGACCATTGCGGTGGGTTCAACGGCCGTAGCAGGTACCAACTCCATTACGGTGTCTGCGTCCGGCACGGGCGTGACCACCAAGACGATCACAGTTGCTTTGACGGTACCAACCACAGCGCCGACGCCGGCAATCACGCTTACCGCTGGAGCGAGCGCGCTGACCGCTGTGGCTGGAACGTCAGGCACTGTGCCGCTCACAATCACGCGCGTTGGCAGCTTTACGAGTGATGTTGCGCTCGCGGCCACCGGCCTTCCGGCGGGTGTGACCGCAGCCTTTGCTCCCGCAACGCTTACGGCGGGTGCCACGTCCAGCACATTAACGCTGACCGTTGCTGCCGGCACGGCCGCGACGACCGGTTCAGTGGTCGTGACCGCATCGGGTACTGGCGTCACTGCACAAACCGCAACGATTGCGCTTACCGTGACGGCATCATCCACGCCAGACTTTGCGCTCACGGCAAGTCCTGCGTCGCTGTCAATTGTAAATGGACAGTCGGGAACGAGTACGCTGACCGTTGCGCGCACCGGCGGCTTTGCTGGTAATGTGACGTTAGCACTTGAAGGCGCGCCGGCCGGTGTGACCGGTGTCTTTGCGCCGAACCCTGCGACGGCCGGCAGCTCGACGCTGACAATTACGACCACGACCACAGCGGTTGCTGGCATGTACAATCTCGTTGTACGTGGAACCGCAACAGGTCAGAGTGATCGCACTACGGTCATAGCGCTGACGGTGGCGCCGGTGCCGAGCATTACGCTCGCTGTTGGATCGCCGACATTGACTGCCGCAGTTGGTACGACCGCGACGAGTACGGTCACCATCGTGCGTATCGGCAGCGTGACTGGCGACATCGCGCTCACGGCTGAAAATCTGCCAACCGGTGTCACAGCGTCATTTGCTCCAGCGACACTGACCGCTGGCGTGAGCACGAGTACGCTGACGCTGACCGTTGGTTCGACAGCGGTTGCGGCCGCAACAAACATCACCGTGCGCGCAACGGGCGCGGGCGTGACGGCACAAACCGGTGTGATCGCGTTCACGGTAACGCCGGCGCAGGGTATCACGGTAGCCGGCAACGCAGTCAGCATACAGCAGGGCGCAACGGGAGCGAGCACAGTCACCATCACACGCATTGGCGGATTTACGGGAACCGTCAACCTCGCAATCACTGGGCTGCCATCGGGCGTGACGGCGACGTTTACACCGGCCGCAGTGGTTGGCACCACGTCATCGCTCTCGTTCGTTGCGAGTGCCGCTGCCACGGCCGGCTCGTTCAATCCGACCATAACAGCGACGGCTGCAGGCGGCATTATTGCCACCGCAACGGTTTCGCTTACCGTCACCACCGCGAGTACCGGCGGATCTGCAGTGGCGTACCGATTTTGCGCGACGGATGGCATCCCGACGTTCTTCGCGTTTCGCAACGGTGCGACGGGCAGTTGGACACCCGTGACGATTGGCGCGAACAGCACGTTTAATTTTTCGCTGACGGGTGCCACGGGCCAAGTCGCGTATGCAGTGCCGAGCGCGGGGAGCGGTGTCTCGGTACAAGTGTTGCTCTACGCGACATCAGAATTCCCTGGCATTGCGGCGCAGCAATGTGTCACCAATCCGCTCACAAAGTCGGTCACGGGTACCGTTGCCGGGCTGGGGGCGGGTCAAACTGCCGCGATCACGCTCGGCAATGGGTCTGACAGCGTCAGCGCCAATGGCGCTTTTACGATTACCGGCGCAACGGACGGTGCGAGTGACCTCATCGCGATCCGAAGCAGCTTTAACATCGCAACAGGAAAGATCAGTCAAGACCGCGTGATCATTCGTCGCAATCTGAATCCAGCGGCCGGTGCTTCAATCGGCGCGGTGCTTGATTTCGGCTCGGCGGAAGCTGTTGCTCCGGCGACAGCATCGTATACCGTGGCAAATGTAAACGGCGAGACAATTTTTGCGTCGAACACGTTCCAAACGGCAAACGGCAGCGCGGCCAGTTTTGCCAACTTCACGGCAAACCAAACTAGCCCGGTCACGCTCTTTGGTGTGCCAAGTTCGCTCACGCAAGCTGGTGATTTCCATGCGGCGACGGTATTTGCCTCAACCAGCACGAGCGCATCATCGACAACGTCGCGTGGCGTGTTCCAGTACAACAAAGACGTTGCGGCGCGGACGGTCACGCTAGGCGCGACACCAACAGCGCCCACGCTCACATCCCTTGCGTCCGCGCCATTTGCGCGTCCGCGCGTGCAGGGCACGTGGCAGTCTGATTATGCCGACGTGGTGAACGGGTCGTTCACGCAAAGCAACACCCGCACGTGGGTGATTACCGGATCTCGCGCGTATTTCGGAACGGGTTCATCGACGTTCGACTTCGACGTGCCCGATCTGTCGGGAGTCGCTGGCTTTAACAACAGCTGGGGCTTGGTGTCTGGAACGTCAACCGTTTTTCAATTCAACGTGTTCGGCGGTTTCCGTGGACTCACGGCTATTACCGAAAATTCGAGCTTCAAATTTGGCGGACGCATGTCTACGATCACGCCGTAAACATCGTCGATGTAGCATCGTGACTGGTACAACAACGCCCCCAACCGCAGCTGCGGTTGGGGGCGTTGTTGTTGTCGTGGCTTGAAGAAAAACTGCCCGTTTAACCGAAGGCGTTTTTCGCACGTCGCGTCTCAAGCGGCTTTACTTCTCGACACGCCGCCGCGGTGATACCAACCTCGCGGCACTTGCGCCGAAACTCTCGACCATGATCGATACTTTGATTCGACTCGTGCTGCCATTGATGCACCATTTCGTGCAGCAGTGTGTGCAGCGCTTCTCGCCAACCGTGTCGCACCACGTGTTTCCGTGACAACACAATCTCGGCCGCCGTAAAGCGCGTTCCGGGATCATAATGGCCCAATCGCGTCGCCATACGACCGGACAGTAGGATAGGCAGTGTCGTCAAGCTGCCCGCAAACCAGCGCGCGTTGAGTTCACGGTGTGCATCCGTCAGCTGCGCGAGCATTGCCAGATCACCAGGTCGCGCCGGTTCGGTGCGACGCGTCATCGGCGCGCGTTCGACATCGTGTGAGAGAATCGCATCGCGCGCGGCAGTTCGGGCCGATTTTGTGCGGGCCATGGCAAAGGTCACAACCGCACACAGCACCGACGATGGAGCGTCCGCGTAACCTTCGTGCACGCGCAACGTGCGTCCGCTCAACGACACCATGACCGTACGCGTGCGCATCAAAACGAGTGCATCAACTCCACGCAGTCCAAGATCCTGCAAGCGTGAAAACAGCACGGCGGTTCGGGCACGGGTAGCGCTGCGTCCGCGCGAGAGCGGTTCGCGCGGCTCGCTGACCGCGACATCGACATCGACATCGACATCGACATCAACAATTGTCGTTGGAGCACTTTTGGCGACCGACAGTGGCGTCGATGGCTCCGTCGAGGACGGCACAATCGCCGACGCGGATTGCGCGTCGCCAAAATCAAAGCCTAACTGAGCAAGCCACGGAATACGCATCTGCCAGAACATTGCGCTACCGCTCTGCAAATCGGGAGTGCTAGTGGTCGCGCAATGCTCGCGATGTGTTTGCACGTTCGCGCACCTGATCGATCATGCTACGCAGTGCATCCAGTTGATCGGCGATCACGGTATGCCCGATGCCAGGATAGATTCGCATGTCCACGACCGCTCCTAACGCCGCGAACGACAGCGCCGAGTCGCGCACGTGCGACTCGGGAATGTGCATATCTGCATTGCCACATGCGAGGAGTACGGGAGTACCCTCGAGCGAGCGCGCATCGTGCCGAATTTCGCGATCATCGCCAATGAGCGCTCCAGCGAGTGCCGCTACGCCGCCGTATCGTTGCGGCGTTTGTGCGGCATACTCCAACGTGAGACACGCGCCTTGCGAAAACCCCGCGAGTACGATGTGCTCGGCGGGAATGCCTGCATCAACGGCCGATTGCACGGCACGAGCAACCGCAGAAAGCGCAGACGCGAGCCATGGCGCGTTCATCGACACGGGATCGAGAAACCGATGTGGATACCACGAATTCCCCGCTGCCCGTGGCGCAATCACCGCACCGTCGAACGCTCCAACGGCTCGGCCCAGCGGCAACAAGCCTTCTGGTGAGTCGCCGCGGCCGTGCATGAGCACTAACGCAAAAGACGCATCCGCCAATGGCACGCCAGCGCGACCCGGCGCAAGTCCGCCATGCGGATCACTACCGCTCGGCATGTCTACGTTACTGCTCATTCGTGCATCTCCGCATCCTGCGTAGTTGCAGTCACCGGCAACGCGTAAGACCGAATCCCGCGCGCCGCGTCACTGCCATCATACGGCCACGTTGGATGATTGATCGACAACAGTGACGCTGCAATTTCCGCGCGATGTCTTTCGAGCCACGGTGGGAGTTGAAGCGCCGTTCCTGTGGTCGACACCGGTTCATCTACGAGAAATCCAGGACCCATCGTTGCCAACTCTACGATATGCCCATCAGGATCTTTCGTATAAATGCTTTTGAAATACACGCGATCCATCACATCGGAAACGCCGATGCCCGCAGTCAAGAGACGTTTGCGCAATTCGAGTTGTGTCGACTCATCGGCGACGGCAAATGCGTAATGATGTCCCTGTCCTGTTCCCATATGCGATCGGCGTTGTGTTTTCGGATTCTTCTCGAGATACGTGATGAGCGTGCCAGGCCGCGCGTCCGCCGCTCCCCACGCCCAGTGACGCGCGCCCGGATCGTCAAAGTTTTCGGTCTTTTTTACAAGATGTAAGCCGAGTACACCTCTCAAAAATTCATCAACGCGCTCGACGTTGGCCGTCATTGCGGTGATATGGTGCATACCGCGTGTCAGCGCCATGGCGGCGTCAATCGTTGGTACTGGTTCTGGCCACGTGAGCGCGGCAATCGCGGCTTCGTCGCGGACACCGCGCACAAGGGCCGACGGTGGTGTGGATTGCGGAAGCTCACCGATCCCATCGTCGCGAACAATGCCCGGGCCGTCGGTCGCAATTTCGACAGTGCCCCCATCCGGATCGCGAAGGTAGATGGAGGTGAACGACTCGCGATCATACGGTCCGATGACGCGCACGCCCAAATCGGTGAGCCGACGCTTCCAGCGCAGCAGCGCGTTATGATCGGCCACCCGCAGCGCGAAATGATGTGTGCCGCCAATGCCCGTGCGACCGCGAGGTGCGCGTGGCCACTCAAAGAACGTGACGACGGACCCCGCTCCACCAACTTCATTGGCGAAGTACAGGTGATAGCTGCCTGGGTCGTCAAAATTAACCGTCGTTTTTATTAACCGCAGACCGAGGACGGTTGAATAAAAATCGACCGTGCGCTGGGCGTTGCTGGCCACGAGGGTGATGTGGTGCAGACCGAGGATGTCGCTGTGGTTTGTCATCTGCTGCTCCTGCCTCTGTGAGCGAGGCGCATATATCTTAGCACTAAGATACAATCTTTCCGATGGCGCACAAGGTTTGGCGAGAGGAGTGGTAAAACTCGCCGTGCGTCAGGATCGATTTATCGCACCGTTCTCGGGAATCGCGACGTTTGGCCGATCGCGAACGCCCGTGCGTCATCGTCGTAGGTCCAAATCGTGACTGCAACGCTTGTCGCATCGGCGTCGATCACATTGAGCGCCGACGCGCGATGACCGCGCACGCGATTGGAAAGCGTGTTCGCCCCACTCACCACCAGCGCATGCGGTCCGCGTTCGACTCGGTCGATCCGTTCCTCGTGATCGTGCCCAGTACAAATGACGTCAGCACGGAGGCTGGTAAGTGCATCCAACGTGCGTTCTGGGTTTGCCATGCCCCAGCGATTCGACAAACGCCCCCGCACGACGTTGTGATGTGTCACCAGCACCCGCAGATCGGTTGGCGAGGTCAACGCGACACGGGCGCGCGCCGATTCGATCTGCGCGGCCGTGAGCCCCCCTTTGACGCTCCAGTCACGCGGGTTGGCTGTGACCGCCCACGGCATTGCCCCTGGCGCAGAGTTTAACCCAATCAGGGCGAGTCCAGGCACTTGCAACGTTGGCTCAAGCTCCGGTTGGATATAGCGACGCCAGCGCGCATGCACGCGCGAACGCAGACCCACGCCAAACGGCGCATACCACCACGACGCATCGTGATTGCCCGAAACAACAAGCAGCGGCGCAATCTCGCGTAGTTCATCAAGAATTTTCCGCGCGGCACGAAATTCATGCGTGCGCGACCGTTGCGAAAGGTCGCCAGAAATTGCGATCGCATCAAAGCGCATTGACGTCGCCAATGCGCGCGCGGCCTCCACATGGTGCGGGACGAACGGAACGCCGCAGTGGATATCAGAGATGTGAAGCAGTCTGACCGACTCCTTCGTCATTCGAGGCGAGCGATGATGGCATCCGTGAACTGATCCGTCGAAGCCGTGCCACCGAGGTCTCGCGGGACGACGGATCCGTCACGGACGGTGGTCTCAAAGGCACTCCGAATCCGCTGCGCACGTTCGCGATCCCCGATGTGTTCAAGCATCATGCAGGCCGCGAGAATGAGTGCGCCGGGATTCGCGATATTCTTGCCCGCGATGTCAGGGGCGGTGCCGTGCACGGCTTCAAAAATGGCTGCCGTCGCGCCGATGTTCGCGCCTGGAGCCAATCCAAGACCGCCCACCAATCCCGAAATCTCATCGGACAGAATGTCGCCGAACAAATTGGTTGTGACGACAACATCAAACGATTCAGGACGCATCACCAGATGCATCGCCATGGCATCGATGATCCGCTCCTCAAACTGCACACGTCCCGCGTATTCTTGCGCGACCATACGTCCGACGTCCAAAAACAACCCCTGCGAAAACTTCAGGATATTCGCCTTGTGTACCAGCGTCACCTTCTTTCGATTGTGCGCGATGGCGTAATCGAATGCATATCGCACGATACGTTCGGAACCCAAACGCGTAATAATGGCGACCGACTCCGCCGCAGCGCGCGGATCATCACCAATCTTGATGTAGTGCTCCACACCGATGTACAGCCCCTCGGTGTTTTCACGAACCAGCACGATATCCACATTGTCGAAACGACCGGGCACGATGGTGTACGCTGGCCGAACGTTGGCATAGAGATCAAACGTTTTGCGCAAGGCGACGTTGATCGACCGAAAGCCGTCGCCGACCGGCGTTTCGAGCGGTCCTTTCAACGCCAAGCGCGTACGCTTGATCGAATCGAGTGTGATATCAGGAATTGGATCGTTCCACCGCGCGACACCGGCCATGCCCGCGACCTGACGGTCCCACGCGATGTCGGCTCCTGCTGCGGCGAGAATGCGAACGGTGGCATCGGCGATGGACGGACCAATCCCGTCGCCCGGAATGAGTGTTACTGGTATAGACATGAGTGAAAGATCGTTAAGTGAAGCGGCCGAGTGAAGCGTTGTTCGTCCCTATCTGCAGTCAGGCATTGACAGAGGGTCGTGCGCGAATGTAATCCACGGTCCATGCCTGCCACCAAATCCCGCCTCGTCGGTTCGTTGCCCTGGATTGCCATCGGTCTGATTGGCACCGGAAGCATCGCCGCAATAGCACTCTCGCTCGGTGAAAAAGTCAGTGCCGCCTGGATCCTGACTGCCGCGATCTGTTGCTACCTCATCGCCTATCGTTTCTACAGTCGCTTCATCGCCCTTGACATCTTCGGTCTCGACGCGACACGCGCGACGCCCGCAGAGCGTCTTGACGATGGACGCGATTTCGTCCCCACCAACAAGTGGATTGTCTTCGGACATCACTTTGCCGCGATCGCCGGTCCCGGCCCACTGGTTGGCCCTACACTCGCCGCCCAATTCGGATTTCTTCCGGGCGCTATTTGGATCGTGGTAGGTGTCGTGCTCGGCGGAGCGGTGCAGGACTTTGTGATCTTGTGTTCGTCCATCCGCCGCGACGGAAAATCACTCGGACAAATGGCGAAGGAAGAAATCGGCACGGTGGCCGGCGCCACCGCGCTGGTCTCTGTGCTCGGCATCATGATCATTTTGATCTCGGTGCTCGCGTTGATTGTTGTGAACGCGCTGCGCGATAGTCCGTGGGGCGTCGTAACGATCGGCCTCACGATTCCCATCGCGATGTTCATGGGACTTTATTTGCGCTGGGTTCGACCGGGGCGTGTGCTCGAGGCGACGGCAATCGGCCTCGTGCTGCTGATGTTCGCGCTCTATGCTGGCAAATGGGTTGCTGGACAACCCGATCTCGCTCCGACCTTCACGCTCAGCGGTACGACGTTGTGTTGGTGCATCATGATCTACGGATTCGCTGCGTCGGTGCTGCCCGTGTGGTTGCTCTTGGCGCCGCGCGATTATTTGTCGGCATTCGTAAAGATCGGCGTCGTGCTGGCGTTGGCAGTCGGCATTCTCGCCGTGCTCCCGCCGCTCGAAATGCCCGCGATCACACGTTTCGTCGACGGTACAGGTCCGGTGTTTGCAGGTAAACTCTTCCCGTTTGTGTTCGTGACGATTGCGTGCGGCGCCATCTCTGGATTTCACGCGCTCATCTCATCGGGCACCACGCCAAAATTGCTCAAACGTGAAAGCGATGCGCGATTGATTGGCTATGGGGCGATGTTGACGGAATCACTCGTGGCCACGATGGCGCTCATCGCCGCGTGCGTGCTCACACCGGGCGTGTACTTTGCGATCAACGCACCAGCAGCTGCCATTGGAACGACGGCGGCCAGTGCGGCGCAAGCCATCGCACAATGGGGCTTTGTGGTCACGCCAGCAGAACTTGAAAACCTAGCCCGACAGGTTGGTGAACACTCGTTGCTGTCCCGCACCGGTGGCGCGCCAAGTTTGGCCGTTGGTATGGCGCATTTGTTTTCGCAGGCGCTGGGTGGCGATGCGATGATGTCGCTGTGGTACCACTTCGCGATCATGTTTGAAGCGCTTTTTATTCTGACAACACTTGATGCTGGCACGCGCGTGGGCCGCTTCATGTTGCAAGACTTGCTCGGGAATATCTGGAAGCCGTTGGGTCGTGGTAGTTCGTATCCGGCCGCCGTGTTTGCGAGCGCGCTCTTCGTGAGCATGTGGGGATACTTCCTCTATCAGGGCGTCACCGATCCCCTCGGCGGCATTAACTCGTTGTGGCCGTTGTTTGGTATTTCCAATCAGCTGCTGGCCACCGTCGCCTTGTGCGTGGGTACAACGGTGATCGTAAAGATGGGCAAGGCGCGATATGCGTGGGTAACCATTCTGCCACTCTGTTGGCTCGCCATCGTCACGTTTACGGCCGGCCTCACGAAGATCTTTTCGCCTGAGACGAAACTTGGCTTTCTTTCGCATGCGCGCTTGATCGAAAGCCAAATTGCGTCGAACACGCTACCAGCATCGATCAAGAGCATCGAGGCGGCACATCGCATGATCTTCAATGATCGACTCGATGCGATGGTGGCGGCGTTCTTCTTGCTCTCGGTGGTGGTGATTCTCTCGTGCTCGATCAACGAATGGCTCGCCGTCACGAGCGGTCGCAAACCTGCGAAGTCGAGCGAAGTACCGTATCAACGCACGAAAATGCTGGATCAGGCGGCCTAGCCGCGCGCGGGCGTTCCGCTGTTTCGTAGGGTAACTCGGATAGCCATGCGACACGTTGTCGCGTGGTTATCCGATCATTCGGCACCAGCGCACACGATTGCGAACTGCTGTTGGAATAATCCATTGAAAGTTTGCTACAATCCGGTCCGTTCCGTGGAGTTGTGGTTCGACAGATCCTCTGGATTGCGGCGCCTCAAATTGTTCGAGCGATTGACGGTAGAGGGGTGCCAGTTCCGATGCGCGCGGGATGTCAGCAACGACGGCCAACAAGCGTTCGAGTGTCGCACGTCGTGCAGCGGACGGTCCGGCCAGGATTTCGTCGCTGCGCAGACAGGCACCTCGAACCTCGCCGTCCAACGCACCGAGTCGTAGCGCCGGGTGCAGCGCGCGATCGGCGGCAATAGCGTGTAATCGTTGGTCGTTCGCATCGAGGCCGAAGGCGATCGTCCGTTGATGTTCTGTTTGACGAAGCAAGAACGTGGTGTGCGCGATGGTGTCGAGCTGTATCGCCATATTACGCGCAACGCTGTCATGCGCCACCTCGGCGACGCGCTTCATGAGGTGCGCGCCACGCTGGAGCAGGACACGCCCAACCAACATATCAATCACGATCGGCTGATCGACCAGCTGCCGAGCGGCGCCGATGTTCTCCCGCGCACGAATCATCGCCGTCGCAACGTCGTGAACCCGTAATGCGGAATCGGCCGACGCTTCGTTCGCGATGATAAAGCGCTTCAGCACCTGCATTGATCGCATTGGCACGTCGTACGATGTTCGCGCTCCAGCAAATCCAGTCCGATAGCCCCAGAAATTTGGCAAGCGTTTCGCACGCGCCCACCGGCGAAACAATGCAAGGTTGGCCGAATCCCCTAGCTGCGGAGCATCACCTACTGCAATCCAGGCGTTTGCGTCGGGTGCAGTCACGTGCGCCGTCACGGCCACCACGCGACGCAGCGAATTTGAATCCAACTCAACGGCGGTGCCAAGTGGTGCGAGTGCCGAATCCATGAGCAATCGAGCGGCGGTGATTTGTCGATGCGCACGATCAAGTGCTGCATCGCGCCCGTCGGCATGTATGCTGAGCACCCGATTGATAGCGGCGACATCAATACGTCGTGCGGCATCGCCGGATACATATACGGTGGCCGCAGTGCCAGTGGTGATGGCCGCCGCGACCAACAACAGCATCCACGCGACCACCTTCAGATGCGGGGATGAAGCAGTTTTGGTCATAGACCGAAGTTGTCTGGTAATGGGCACCCTCTCCCGAAATGTGGGCCCGCCTGCAAATTTCCTACGCGTCATCTCTTCGCGCGTCACGCCAGCATCACCCACCCGGTTTAAATCGTCACGATATGCCAGCACCTTCGTCTCGAGCCACTACTGAAGGCAGCGTACTTAAACGCTG
>JANYFO010000204.1 GCA_025362635.1 Gemmatimonadaceae bacterium
GGCCGATACGTGTGACAGATCCACCAACATGCCGAGTCGATTCATTTCCCGAACTACTTATTTGCCGAAGGCGGTGAGTCCCTTGTGCGTTGGCACATCGAGCGCCGCGTCGGCCCAGTCGAGCGTGACGTTGTGCGTCAGTGTCATATAGCGCACGCCTAGATCGTAGTAGGCGCGCAGCGCGCCCAGCGAGTTTTCGATGGCATGTCCGCCTTCCATGCCAAGCAGAGACCCGATTTTTCCTCGCTTGTATGACGCGCGCACGTCCGCTGCCGTCAGTGCCGTTGCGAACACGTCGGGATACCGCGCGATCACTTGATGCGCGATATCAATCTGTTCAAGTTCGATGCGCGCATAGCCAGAATCTTTCACTTCACCCGGCACGTACACCGACCAAAACTGCCCTCCAACGCCACCTTTTCGCAAGCGCGCGATATCCGTCATCCCCTGCGGGGTCGCGCGCAAATCGTAGGCAATGACATCGCGCGGATTGTTTTTTGTTTCACGAATCGCCCATGGCAAGTCGTTGTGCCCGTCGACTACCGGCGTTGCTTTAAGCAACGCGCGGACGTGGGCAACACGAGTTGGGAGATCGGCGTTTTGTAAGGGTTGTGTTGCCATGCTGGCAGCTTTTACCCCTTGCGCGGCGACAACCGAGGCGGTGAGCGCGGTGACAACCAGTGCCGACGCGAATGCGCGCGCGAACATGCAACGTGCCTGATGTGAGCAGCCGCGCATAGTCATACTCCGAGACGTTCGAGATAATGTGGTAACATCTTGCGCCACCACGGCCAGTCATGATTCACGTCGTGTCCCCACAAATCGAAAATGTGCGGAATGCTTTTTCGATCAAGCAGATCGTGAAAGGTTTGCGTTGCGTGCGGCGCCTCATACGCGCCCTGACCAGCAACCAGCGCGATACGTGAATCATGGCGTAGCGTGTCGAGCGTTCCACCTTCGAGGTTGGCCACGTACCACATCGGATTGTTAAAATAGCAATCCTGGTCCGTGTACCCTTTGAAGTAACTCGGCGATAAGTCGTAGAATCCACTCATGCCAATCACGCCGCCAAACAAATCCGGTCGGCGGAAAAAAGCATTGGCCGCATGAAAGCAGCCAAAACTTGCACCGGTAGTGAGCGCGCGCGCGTGATCGTCGCCCGAAATGTGGCGAATAAACGGAACAATCTCGTCCTCGACATACCGCGAATACAATGCTTGACGACGTGCCTGCTCCTGCACCGGCATTTTGCGATCCATCCACGCCACGCGGTTGATGCTGTCGATGGAGAACACGCGCAAACGGCCTGCCATGAGCATAGGCTCGATCGCCTTCAGCAACCAGAACCGTTCATTCTCGAGAAAATCGGCCGCGGCGGTCGGAAAGAGTAGGACCGGTTGCCCGGCGTATCCGTACGTCACGATCGGCATCTCGAGGCCGAGGGCCGGGCTGCGCCAGCGATCGATGCGACGCGGCAGTCTAGGATCAACGAATTGTGGGGCCATGGCGAAAGGTCGCCGCCGATCCTGCACGCGGCCAGTGTTCGCGTGCAGTCGATGCGCACGAACGTTGCCGCGTGGTGACACAAATGTCGTGCGAGGAGGACGCAAGCGAGATGTACCGTGGACACCGTGTGCCGTCCGGGGGACTGGCTCCCGGTGTCACCGTGAGGAGGCCGCATGATTGCCCGCTCGCTCGCTGAGTCGGACCCGTCTTTCGCTGTTGTCGGTGCAGGCTATGACGCCGACGTGTTTCCACATCACGCTGATGCGATCCCCCCAGGAATTGTCGATGTCGGCGCGTATCAATTGCGATTCGCGTGGACGCGCAATGATCTGATGCTGGTGCAGGCGTTGCGGTTTTCGGTGTTCAATCAGGAATTGGACGAAGGTTTTGCGGCAAGCCATGTCACCGGACGGGACGAGGACGGCCGCGATCCGTGGTTCCACCACTTGATGATCATCCATCGCGAGTCAGGGGATGTGGTTGGTACCTATCGCGTGCAAACGGCGGTCATGGCGGCCACGCGCTATGGTTTTTACAGCGCCACGTTGTTCGAACTCGGGGCGATTCCAGGTCGCATACTGGACGGATCCGTAGAAATTGGTCGAGCGTGCGTGGCAATGCCGCACCGTTCGGGTCGGGTTCTGCGCCTCTTGTGGAAGGGTCTCGCGCGGTATCTGCAGTGGAACTGCAAGCGCTATTTATTTGGCTGCTGTTCTTTGCCGGGTACGAGCACCGAACACGCGATCGCCGCATGGCGCACGTTGCACGCGCGGAATGCACTGCATGCAGAGCTCTTGGTCCGTCCACGCGCACATGCGCGGGCGCTACCAGACGATGGTCGCCAGCGTCCACACCTCACGGCGATGGAGCCAAGTACACCACTGCCGTCGTTGTTTGATGGATATCTTTCGATGGGTGCGCGCGTGTGCGGTGCACCGGCGTTTGATCGTGAGTTTGGGACGACTGATTTACTTGTGTTGCTTGATGTCCAATCGATGGAGCCCCGTGCATATCGCTCACTATTTGGCGACGAGCGAACACGTGCGTCGTGATGCGTGGACGGTGCTGCGGCTTGCGGCGACCGCGTGTGTGCTGCTTGCTACCGCAGTACTCAGCCTTCTGCTGTTCGTCATGCCGAGTCGACGTGTTCGTCAACGGTACGCGCGCACAATTGTGCGAGTCGGCGCGCAGTTGTTGCTCCGCGCACTCGGTGTCGCGCGAGATGTCCGTGGACCAACGCCGCGAGGACCGGCGTTGCTGGTCAGTAATCATTTGTCATGGCTCGACGTGGTGGTCGTGGCCGCAACGTGGCGCTGCACGTTTATCGCAAAACGTGAGATGCGTGCATGGCCATTTATTGGATCGCTTGGTACAGCGTTAGGTGTGGTCTTCGTTGATCGCGTGCGGAAGCGCGATCTCTTGCGTACGATTCCAGCGATCGAAGCACGGCTGCGCGCAGGCGATGTGATGTTGCTCTTTCCGGAAGGCACCACCACCGATGGTGCGGGCGTGCTACCATTTCGATCGGCATTATTTGAGGCGGCCGTCCGAGCGAACGCGCCAGTATTTCCATTGTCGCTCAGTGGGCAGGCCTCGCATATTGAGGCGCTCTCGTGGATCGGTGACGAGACACTGTTGGCGAACGTACCGCGTGTGGCATCGCTGCAGGACGCGTGTATCTCGCTGCGGGTCGGTGCGCCTATAACGGCCGGCACCAATCGCAAGCGTCTGGCGTTTCAATCTCGACAAGCGGTGCTTCGTCGATTCGTTGCACCGTCTGCGGTAAGCTTCATGCGGAATCGCTTGCGTAAGGGACTAGGGTACGAGAAATTTCCCGTGTCATTCCCTTGATGCTCCACGCACTACCGGAATACATGGTCAACGATTTTTTCAAGACTGCCAGTGCTAGCTGGCCCCGCGCGAAGCGGATTGGTGGTTTCTTCGTTGCACCATTCGTCGCGATGTTATTCGTCGTCTCGGTTGTGTACGCGTGCGCTCCCGTCTTTCACGTGGCACCGCCGCGCGCATTCGCGGGGTCATCGTGGTACAATCCGTATGCAAACCTGCACACGGCGCCCGGTCGATGGCAATTGGCCAACTTTCATGCGCATTCTCGCGCGTGGGGCGGCCTAACAAGCGGTAGTCAGAGCGCCGAAAACGTGGTTGCGGCGTATCGCAAGCTCCATTACGACGTCATCGGCGTTTCGAATTACAGCACGTCTCCGCGTTCGCGAGTTGAGGGGACGTTTCCGGTGTACGAACACGGATTAAACATCTTTAAAGCGCATCAATTGGTATTGGGCACTGATCATGTCACGTGGTTGGATTATCCATTTTGGCAATCACGTAATCAGCAGCAAAATATTCTGACCAAACTGCGGAGTAATGCAGCGCTTGTCGCCATTGCGCATCCGCGGGTGCGCAATGCGTATACGCCAGACGACCTGCGGTATTTGAGCGACTATGATCTTTTGGAAGTGCTCAACCGGTATTCACTCCCAGCGGAAGACGAGTGGGATGCTGCACTGTCTAGCGGCCATCCCGTATGGCTCTTGGCCGATGATGACTCACACAATGTCACAGACGTTGAAGTCACGGGCGTCAACGCGACAGAGGTGTACGCGCGCACCCCTGATACGCAGGACATTATTGATGCGCTCCGCGCGGGGCGTGCATACGGGGTACATACCGAAAATGGTCACATGCCGCTGCAATTGAAGTCGCTGCAAATGCGTGGCGACACGGTGTCCGTTGCTGTGTCGGGCGCGGTTACCGATCTGCGTATCCTCGGCGAAGATGGTGCAGTGCGCGCGAGGGCCACGGGCCAAGCAGCGAAACGCGGGCAACTGTCGGTCGTTGCCGCGCCGAGTGATGGCTATTTGCGCGTCGTCGCGCAGGGCGATAGCACGATGCTTTTGACGAATCCCGTCATTCGATGGGACGGCCGTGAATTAGCGCGCGTTGAACCGATTATCGATTGGCCGCGAACCATTCGCTGGCGCATCTTCTGGGTACTCGCCTATGGCTCGCTTGGTTGGCGGTACGCTGGGCTTCGGCGCCGTCGCCTCGCACGCCTTGCCGATGCGCGCTTGCCGGGATGAAGGCCCGCGGGCGTCATCCGTTTCCTTCGCTCGGGTTCATCCTGCTTGTGAGTTGTGTGGTCCGCTTGCTCTTGGCCGGCGTCACCGGCTTTGGCATCGACGAGTCGTACGCGCTCACGGTCGCTCGTCCGTTTTCGCTCAGTTATTTCGACCACCCGCCGCTGCATTTTTGGATGGCGGGCGTCATGACGGAGATGTCGCGCGGTACGAACCCGCTGTG
>JANYFO010000208.1 GCA_025362635.1 Gemmatimonadaceae bacterium
TCCCCAAATGTGCATCGCGAGCATCGCGTTATTTACGGCCTTGAGTGCGTCGCCCGTACCCACGACGCCACAGTGCACAATTCGTTGTCCGAAGCATTCGAGGATTGGTCGTACGCGGTCGAGGGCCTTGACGTCGCCACCCACCATCACGGTGAGTGCGCCCTGCACGGCACCAACAACTCCGCCAGAAACGGGCGCGTCGAGAAATTCAATCTGGTGCTCTGCAAAGCGTGCCGCCATGCGACGTGACGTGGCGGGATCGCCCGATGTGCAGTCAACGAAGACCGCGCCTGCGGGCATGGTCGCGAGGATGCCGTCGGGACCATCCAAGAGTGATTCGACGTCGCGAGAGACGGGCAAGCAGCAAATCACGACATCGCGATCACGCGCCGCATCGGCGGGCGAGTGCGCGACGCGAGCAGGTGTCGCTGCGACGAAGGCATCGGCACGGGCTCGCGTACGATTCCACACGACGAAATCAAATTCGTCGCGCGCAAGGTGGCGTGCCATTGGTGCACCGATGGCACCGAGGCCGAGAAAGGCAACGCGAGGCATGCAGTCGTTGGTGAGGGAAGTCGCTGAGATCGGTGCGGATTGCTTGACTTGCCGACAGCGAGAGTCAAACATGCGTCGTCTACGTGTCGGAGAGGAGGTGAGTTCGTGAAGAATCTTATGGTTTTCGCTATTTTAGACGCCAAGCGTGTGATGCGGTGAGTGCTGCCAGCGCGCGTACTCGCGTAGAGATCACGTTGGATGGCCTCGTCGCAATCCATGCCGTACGGGCAGTGCGGACGGCGCTTGGCGCGGTACCCGGTGTGCTGTTTGCCGAGGTGACCATGACCGGCGCGGTGCTCGAACTCGAGGGGGTTGTGGACGTGCTCGCGCTACGTCCGGTGTTGGCCAGCGCGCTCGATGTGGTCGGGGTCCGAATTGTGACGATCCGCGTGCTGCAGCGCCGCATTCTACCGCTCGCGTAACGAGCCAAATACGATGTACTCGGCGACTTCTTGCGCCGGGGTGCTCAGGCTAACTTGCGCCTCGCAGCACCGCACTCTCCGCTCGCTCTGCCTAGACCTTTGAACGCCGCGCGGTGACGAGCCTAGCTCGCGCCGAGGGGGAAACCGGATGACGCCACCCCAGAAAGAAGTCAAACGGCCGCTTGCGGCGTTGCTGGTGCCCGACCTCCTCGAGCTGCTAGAGGAGTCGCCGGAGAGCATCGGACCGCAAACGGAAGAAATGCATCCGGCCGATCTCGCGGACGTCGCGGAAGCATTGCCGGTGGAGAAGGTGCGCGCATTCTTGGCCGCGTTATCCAGCGAACGCGCGGCCGAGGTGTTGGAGTATGTCGACGACGACCTCCGGACGCAGATCCTTGAGGAGCTGACGGCGCGCGAGGCCGCCGACATCATTGAGGAGATGACGCCGGACGAACGCGTCGACGCACTCGATGAGCTCGACGAAGAGACGGCTGACGAAATTCTGTCAGAGATGGGCGCAGAGGCACAGGCAGAGACGGAGCGACTACTCGAGTACGATCCGTATACCGCTGGTGGTTTGATGACCACCGAGTTTGTGTCGGTCGCCGAGGATCTCACGGTGGAAGAAGCGCTGCATGCCGTGCGGGCGATGGCACGCGCAGGTCGTCGCGAAGCGATGTACACGATTTACACTACGGATTTAAACGGACGCTTGCACGGCGTGTTATCGCTGCGCGAACTGCTGGCGGCGCCGGAAGGGGCGCGCATCGCCGATATCGCGTGGAGCGAGGTCGTGAGTGTGTCACCAGACATGTTGCAGGAAGAAGCATCGCAAATCATTTCCAACTACGACCTTGTTGCACTGCCTGTCGTCGATAAAGAGCGACGACTGTTAGGCGTCGTCACGGTTGATGATGCGATCGACGTCATCCAAGAAGAGCAGACGGAGGACGCGCAGAAGTTTGGTGGTATGGAAGCCATTGAAGAGCCGTACATGCAAACGGCGCTCCCGATCATGATTCGTAAGCGGGCTGGCTGGCTGGCCGTGTTGTTTATTGGCGAAATGTTTACGTCAACGGCTATGCAGCACTACGAAACGTCGCTTGAAAAAGCGATCGTGCTCAGTCTTTTTATTCCGCTCATTATTAGCTCGGGCGGCAATTCGGGGTCGCAGGCAACGTCGCTCATTATTCGGTCGCTTGCTTTGCGCGAAGTAACCGTACGCGACTGGTGGAAAGTGGCGATGCGTGAACTACCCTCGGGCTTAGCACTCGGCGCGATTCTCGGCCTGTTGGGCATCGGGCGTGTCTTGTTGTGGCAATGGATGTTTGCGCGCGGCGTACACGTGGGGGGCTTCGACGTTGCGTGGTGGCATGTCCCACGAGTGGAGCTTGGCTACAATTACGGAGAATACGCGGTACGCATTGCCCTCACGATCGGGATCGCGCTTGTAGGTGTTGTCACGTTTGGATCGCTCACCGGATCGATGCTGCCCTTCATTTTGCGACGTGCGGGTTTTGACCCCGCCAGCGCATCGGCGCCTGCAGTCGCGACGCTCGTGGACATGACGGGCATCGTCATTTACTTCACGGTGGCAGCAACGATGCTCGGCGGTATTCTCCTCTGACCACGTCCGCACGTCGAAGCGGGCTTCGCGCCACGTTGCTGGTTGCACTCAGCGCGTGTTGCTTCGGGTCGATTTCTCCGCTCACGGTCATTGCGTTGCGCAGTGGCGCTGCGCTGCAAGGCATCCAAGCGTGGCGATATTTGACGACGGCCGTGCTGCTTGTGCTCTACGCGACGTTCACGCGCGCGCCAGCGCATCCGATTGCGGGTCGCGAATGGTGGCGACCGCGCGTGCTCCTTGTAGCCGGTGGCGGACAGGCCACGGTGGCAACGCTTGCGCTTCTGGCGTTGCGATGGATTCCGGCATCGACCGAAGCATTTTTGTTTTACACGTATCCGGCGTGGGTGACCTTGTTCACCGCGCTCCGCGGTGTTGAGCGGCTGACGCGCACGCGACTGCTTGCGCTGGCGTTAGCCCTGGGTGGCATTGCGTTTATGGTGGGCGCGCCCAGTGCGAAGTCGCTGCAACCGATCGGAGTGGCGTGTGCGTTGATCGCGGCAATTGTGTATTCGGCGTACATCCCGGTGCTTGACCGCTTGCAGCGTGATCGCGAGCCGCTGGATGTGTCTCGCGCTATTGCTGTTGGCGGGGCAATCTTGTTTCTCGCGTGGGCCATCGCCACGGACACGCTGTTCGCGCACTTCGACGCACGGACCGTCCTTGCCAGCGTATTGCAAGGCATCCTTTCGGCCGGCGCATTTGTTGGCTTTCTCGCGGGGTTGGCGAGCTTGGGCGCGGTCCGCACGGCCATCACGTCGACGATCGAGCCATTCTGGACCACGCTGCTTGGCGTGGTGCTGTTGGCGCAGCCTGCAGGCGAAGGCACGCTCATTGGCGGCGCGGCGATCATGGCCGCGGTGCTGCTGCTCCAAACGAGATCCGTGTCGAGTGTGCCACTAGATTCGTCTACAGCGTAGAGGGTGGATCATCCTGGTCGCCCGACCTCCTGAGGATTTGCATGGCAAAGATTTTGGTTACCGGCGCTGCCGGATTTATCGGCTATCATACGACTGAACGTTTGCTCGCGCGCGGCGACGAAGTGGTCGGCCTCGATTGCGTGAACGATTACTACGATCCGTCGCTGAAAGAGTCGCGTCTTGCGCGGCTGGCCACAAAGCCGGGCTTTCGCCTTGAGCGCATGCAATTAGGTGATCGCGCGGGTGTCGAGCGCGTCTTTCGCGAAGAGCGATTTGACAAGGTGATTCATCTCGCGGCGCAAGCCGGTGTTCGGTATTCACTCACGAACCCGCACGCGTACATCGAGAGCAACCTTGTGGGCTTTCTGCATATTTTGGAGGGGTGCCGTCATCACGGGGTGCAGCATCTCACGTATGCGTCATCGTCGAGCGTGTACGGGGCGAACACGGCGATGCCGTTTTCGGTGCACCAGAACGTAGATCATCCCGTGTCGCTGTATGCCGCGACGAAGAAGGCCAACGAGCTGATGGCGCACACGTACAGCCATCTGTATCGCTTGCCGACCACAGGATTGCGATTTTTCACGGTATACGGACCGTGGGGCCGTCCCGACATGGCGATGTTTTTGTTCACAAAAGCGATTCTCGATGGGAAGCCCATTGACGTGTTTAATCACGGCAAGATGTTGCGCGACTTCAC
>JANYFO010000237.1 GCA_025362635.1 Gemmatimonadaceae bacterium
GTTTGTATTGTGGTTTCCATTGTTTCGAGGAGCGTTGCATCGTGTTCATGTTGCCTGTTCGTCGGTCATCCGTGTCATCATCTGCGACGTGTTTGTGCACACGTGCTTTGCGCTTGCGTGTGTGCGCCACTGTCGTGCTGCTCTTGATGCCGGCGTACGGAGCGACGGCGCAGGCCTTTACCTATCCGTCCCTGCAATTGCCCACGGCGTCAATTCGCGATTATACGGCGGCTATCGCCAGTGGTGGAGGGACGTCCGTGTTATTTCAATGGCGCGAGGGCGCCGGCGAAGGCATGCATGTTGGTCTGGACGCCGGTTTCGCCGATCCGAAAAACAGCAACAATTTGCGATTGTTTGTTGGTGGGTCAATTGGGCGTGAGCTCGTTCGCGCCTCAGGTGACCAACCGTTGGACCTGCTTGTGACGGGCGGTGTTGGTGTGGCGTTTGGTGGAGGCTCTACGCTGTTTCGTATACCGGTAGGCGTGAGTGTCGGCCATACGTTTGCGTTGGATGATGGGATGTCGATTACGCCGTACGCACATCCGCGATTGTCGTTAGACGTATGCCAAGGGTGTGCGGGGGTCGGTGGTCATTCAACGGTAGGACTCGACTTTGATTTGGGTGCAAATTTTCAAGTAAATCGACAGTTTGCAGTGCGCGCAGCGGGATCGTTTACCGGATCGAATCGCCTAGGCAGTGCGAATGCATTTGCTGTGGGCTTGAATTGGACGCCTGGGGCAGTGACGCAGTCCGCTGCGGCGGTCGGTCGCTAAAATGACCGACCGCGAATGACCGCGAGTTGAAAGCTGCCGATTGAGACGTTGAACTTTTTCAACGACTGCGCGCGCCAATCGTGAAGTTCGTGGCGTGAACGCAGAGAGGAACCAATGGTCGTGAATTACGCGAAGAGCAATGGGATCGGAGATGTCCTAGAATACCGACTTCAGCCGAACTCAGCAACAACACTTCGATCATTGACGTCGATTTTTAAAGCGAATCTTCTATAATCGTCCCACCACAGGTGCGGACCGCACCTGACCAAATCGCGCACACGTATTGCGAGATCCGGTTTGAGGCCGTACTGTAGCCCGGATTGGGTCGAGACGCTTTACCCAACTTGACCGCAAAGTAGAAACACCGCGCGCCCGTCTTTGTTCCAATCGCCGTTGCTCCACGTGTGGAGCAGGCACCCTTCCGCTGTTGTTCCCTGCGCGCAGCCGTCCCCCGCCGCTGTCGCACGTTGTTCTGCGATCCCCTTTTACACCACAAGGGAGTGAGATGACCACCATGTGCCTGTTGCACCGTGTTCGTTGGGCCGCTTTAGCAGGGCTGGGCATATTGCTCGCGCTGCCTGCGACTCGAGCATCCGCACAAAATGCCGTGATCTCCGGGAAGGTGTTAAGTGAATCCGGCCAGGCGCTGGAGTTTGCCAACGTCTTCATTTCCGAACTGGTGATCTCAGTTCCAACGAATGCTCAAGGTGCGTTTAGCATCGTTGTGCCTGCGGCGCGTATTTCGGGGCAGGCGGTAAACCTGCGGGTGCGTGCGGTTGGGTACTTGCCAGGCATCTTCCCGATTCGCCTGACGGCTGGTGCGCAGAATCATGATTTCTCGCTCAAGAAGGACATCAATCGGTTGAGTGAGGTTATCGTCACCGGTTCTATTGAGGGGACGGAGCGCTCAAAGGTGGCCTTCTCGGTGGGTCGCATCACGGCGGAGGACATTCCTGTGCCGGCGCTCAATCCGATTACGGCACTGCAAGGCAAAGTGGCAGGCATGCGGATCGCTTCCACGAGCGGTCAGCCAGGGAGCACGCCAGAAATATTGTTACGCGGACCGACATCGATTAACGCCAGCGGACGCAACACTGGTCCGCTGCTCATTGTCGACGGCACCATTTTGCGTAACCAGAGTTTGAACGAAATTGGCGGACTCGATATCGAGTCTGTGGAAGTAGTAAAGGGCGCAGCTGGCGCGTCACTGTACGGAGCGGCTGCGGCCAACGGCGTCATCGTCATCAAAACGAAACGTGGTGCATCACGCGACGGCGTGAAATTCAATTTTCGTTCTGAGTACGGCAATTCTGCGGTGAACAGCACGGATTACGGACAGCCGGTATATCACCAGTTGCAGCTTGACGAAACGGGCACGCGTTTTTGTGTAGCGGGTGCGGGTAACGTCGCACCCTGCTCGAAGACGTTTAACTGGATGCAAGAAATTCTACGCATCAACAACGTCAACGCCGACACGATTCGGACGCAGCAGTCGGGGCAGTGGGGCTCGCCGGGTTCGGCGGGTGGTGAATTGCTCAATGTGTATCAGGCCAGTCCGTGGCCGGGGCAGCGCTACAATACGTTTGCACAGCTTACGCAATCCGCGCCGGTCACACTCAATTCGATTGACGCCAGCGGGCGTGCAGGTGGCGTGCGCTATTTCGCGAGTGGTGCGTTCACTAGTGACGCGGGTGCTGTTCGTAATTTGAACGGATCCCAGCAGCGCCGAGCGCGCGTCAATCTTGACTACGATGTGCGGCCCAACCTCACAGTCGCGATTAGTACGCTGTACGATAAATCGTTCACGGATAATCGCGGGAGCTTCTTTGGTGGCTTGTTGCGCGGTGCTCCAGCGGGCACCGACTATCTCGTACGCGATTCCTTAGGTCGCGGCATCATTAAAGGCGGCGGCACGGGTTTCCGTCCAACTGGAAACGGCGCTGGTACCTTTTTGTATGCGACCGAGAACTCCACCAATTATTCAAATGCGGCGCGATACTTGGCCAGTGCGACGATCACATATACGCCGGCGGAGTGGGCGTCGTTTGACGCGCTGTACAGCTACGATTATCGCTCTCGGTACAACAACGCGTACGTAGTAAAAGGCTATCGGACTGACGGAATCAGCGCTGCGACGAACAGTGGCAACCAGCAGCTTGGCTTTGCGAATCGTGAGTCGATGAACGCGCAAATATCGGCAACATTCCGCAAGCAGCTGACGAGTGATCTCAATGCAAAGGTAAATTTTCGCGGCCTTATTGACCGCGACTTTCAGCTGCGAGACACGACCTCTGGGCAGGTGTATGTCGTAAAAGACGTATACACCTTGAGCAACACAACCACGAATTTCACCACAGGCTCCAGCAGTTTCCTGATTAAAAACCTTGGTGCCATTGCTGGTGCCAATATTGACTATAAGGGAAAGTATATTCTCGACGGTACGTACCGTTACGACGGCAGCTCGTTGTTTGGTGCGGGCAATCGGTGGGCACCGTTCGGACGCGTTTCCGGCGTGTGGCGTGTTTCTGAAGAGAAGTTTTGGGGTGTTCCGTACGTTTCTGATTTCCGCGTGCGCGCCTCGCGCGGATCGGCGGGCAACACGCCGCGATTTGACGCGCAATATGAGACCTACAATTGCGCTGCCACCGGTTGCTCCCTTGGGCAGGCCGGCAACACCCAGCTGAAACCCGAAACCACGACGGAAACGGAAATGGGTTCGGACTTCACGTTGTTCGGCAAACTGGGCGTTGAAGTGACGTACGCAGCATCGGATACGCGCAATCAAATCCTCAACGTGCCAACACCAGCGGCGCTCGGCTTCTCCAGCAAATGGCAGAACGCGGGAACGCTTTCCAACAAGACGTTCGAACTGGCGCTGAATCTGCCGGTGATCAGCAAGAAAGATTTCCAGTGGAATATGCGCGGCACGTACGATCGGACGCGCACATACATCACCGAGCTATTCTTGCCTGAATACTTCACGTCCGCCGGTACCGGACAAGGTACGGGCTCGCTGTTCCTCATCTCCGCGCGCAAAGACATCCAAGACGGCGTACCGGTCAATCGCTACGGCAATATTTGGGGCCGTAAGTTCTACAAAACGTGCGGTGACATGCCCTCCTCTGTTCAGACGCAGTGCGGAGCCGGGAAGGCATATCAAGTGAACGATCAGGGATGGGTGGTATGGACGGGCGAAGGCAACAGCTTCAAGGATGGTATTACCAAAAACTTGTGGAATTCGAAGCTGTCGGCCGCAAATTCACCGTGGAACTTCCCGTTGCAGTTTGGTCACCCTATCATCGATCGCCCGCTGCGCGGCGAAAAGGGTGAGGGCGTTGGTACAAACCACATCCTCGGCAATACGCTTCCGGCGTTTCGGTTCGGTTTCAACAACACCATTACCTACAAGAAGCTTTCACTGTATGCGCTCCTTGATGGTACTGTTGGCCACAAGATTCAGAATCAGGGCGAGGGCTGGGGCTTGTTAGACTTGTCGTCGGGCTACTTCGACCAGGGTGGCAAATCGGTCGAACTCGCCAAGCCGCTTGGCTATGGTTGGCGTGCCGGTGGTTCTGAAGGTGCGGGCTCTGGCGGCTTTTATGACCAGCTCGGCCCCAATAACTACAACACCGAAAACGGCTCGTACGCGAAGATCCGCGAAGCGAGTTTGACATACCATGTCGGCAAGCTGCGTGGAGCGGGCGATTGGACCATTTCGGCCATCGGCCGTAATCTGTTCACGTTCACGAAGTACAGCGGCTACGACCCTGAAGTTGGCGTCTCCGGTGGACAAGCGGGCTCGGGCCTGATCAATCAGGTCGATGCGTTCGATTTCCCGACGCTTCGTACGTACACGATCTCCATTTCCACGCGTTTCTAGGACATGGCCAACATGACGAAATCATTCATTCGATGGACCGCCGTTTCGGCGGTCCTGTTTGGGGCAGTTGCTTGTAACGACACGAAGTTAGTGGTGACAAACCCCAACGCCGGCGAATCGTCACGCGTGCTCGGCACGCCGAGCGATGCGGAGGCGCTGTTGGGTACGTACTACAAGCGGTGGAGCAGTGGCGTCTACGGTTCGACGACCGACTTGCAGGGCATGGCTGGTATGCAGTCGATGATGAATTATTCCAGCCTCGCGAATAATTGTTTGAATGGACGGACGCCATTTACCGGCGCGGCTAACAGCAATGCGCCAGGTAACGTGTGCGGTGGCGAGCAGTACCGATTGTTTTCGTTCATGGGCGAAGTGAATCGGGTCGCGACTACGTTCTTGACGCAAATCAAATCTGGTAGCTTGGTGTTGGGTAACCCGGCGCGAGAAAATCGGGACAAGGCCTTTGCTGAATTCTTGAACGGTATCGCGATTGGTTACACCGCCCTGATGCATGATTCGGTTTCTGTGGTAAGCACCGGTCAGTCGGCGCAAGACGCTGGAGTATTGATCGGCTACAAAGCGGCAGCCGACTCGGCTTATGCGGCGTTGCAGCGTGCGATCGATTTAACGAACATCGCGGCGATTGGCGATCAAGGTTTCCCACTGCCGACAACGTGGGTTCCGTCCCCAACGTCGTGGTCAAAAGCGAATTTCATCCAATTGGTGCGGTCGTATCGCGCTCGGCTTCGCGCGAACATGGCGCGCACTCCTGCCGAACGTGCGGCTCTCGATTGGACGGCGGTGATTGCCGATGCGCAAAACGGGTTTACGGCAGATCACATGATTATTACCAACGTGACAACCGGCCCGGTCAATTCGTGGCGCTCGCAGTACCTGACGTTCACCACTTGGCATCAGATGCCGCCGTTTTACATCGGCATGGCCGATGTCTCGGGTAGTTACGCGGCATGGATTGCGCAGCCGGTCGGCGACCGCGGCGCAGCGAGTTTCACGCTCGTTACGCCAGACTTACGCTTTCCGCAGGGAGCAAATCGCGGCGCGCAGCAAACGGATTTTTCGATTACGTCGTGTACTGCAGCGAACACGGTTTGCAAGCGCTACTTCGTGAATCGCCCGGCGGGTAACGATGTGCTCTCTGGTGCGGGTTTTGGTTTCTCGAACTATGATCACGTGCGCTTTTATCCGTGGGCGCAGAACGGCGATGGTTCTGGAGCGCGCAATGGGCCAACACCGTTTATGGTGAAAACGGAGTTGGATATGTTGCAGGCGGAAGGACTATATCGGGCGGGCAACTACGCCGGCGCAGCCGCACTCGTCAACATTACGCGTGTTGCCAATGGACTTCCGGCCGTCACCGCGTTCGACGCAACATCGCAGGTTCCGGGTGGAGACGTGAACTGCGTACCGAAAGTTCCGGTCGCCCCGTTTAATCGAGTGGCGTGCGGAACGTTGTGGGATGCGCTCAAATATGAGAAGCGCATTGAGACTGCGTACACGCACTACGCTCCGTGGTATCTCGACGGGCGCGGTTGGGGTGAACTACCAAAAGACACCCCGCTGTTTTGGGCTGTACCGTATCAAGATCTGCAGGCACGTGGTACGGCCATCAGTGCGATTTACGGTGCCGGACCTGGCGTTGGCAATGCGCCCGGATCCGTGGCGCCAGTCAGCGTATACGGTTGGTAGCAGCGCGTTCTCGGATGCGGCCGACCGTTGTGCTCGTGGTCGTTGTCCTGCTCACCGCGACAGGGTGTTTCACGTTGCAACCTGTCGCGGGTCAACCGCTGCCGCTTGGCACTGTGCTCTCGCTCAGTCTCAATGATGCGGGTCGTGTAGCGCTTGGTGCCAAGATGGGACAAGGGATTTCCGACATTGAAGGGCGTCTCGTACAGAAAGACAGTGCCGCCTATGTGCTGGCGGTTTCACAGGTGAAATCGTTTCGCGACGGCGTGCAAGTCTGGTCCGGAGAACGCGTGAGTGTCGGCACCGAATTCGTGAGCGTTGCGAGCGAGAAACGATTCTCGCGGAGCCGAACAGCGCTTTTAAGTGCGGCCACGGTCGGAGTCATCGCGATTTTGGTTTCGCAGGGCATTTTGGGCAATGTGTCTGGCGCAGATGTGAAGACGCCGCCCGACACGGCTCGGTCGATCAAAATTCCGCTCTTCATCAATCGATAGCAGGGCTCGTCTCCACCTCCACGGAGTGGTTCATGCAAAGTTTTTTTCGCGTCTCGGCGTTGTGCGTGCTAGCGGTGATTTCAATAAGCGCCTGTGCCCCTGAACAAATGACGGTCACTCCGGTCACACCAACCGCAGGTGTTCGTTTCATCAACGCGGTGCCGGACAGCTCTGGCGCGTTCGGGTTGGATTTTCGTTTCGTCGACATTGTCGAAAACAGTGCGGCGTTTCGCGTTCCCTTCCGCAATTCACCAACAACGGCAGGCGGCGTGACTGCGTCCACAGCAACGCAGTACCGACCCGCGCAAGTTGGTAGTAGACACTTTGTGGTTTTTCTTGACGACACGATACAGTCAATCACGTCGACGAAATTGAAGGACTCCACGCTGACGCTCGTTGACGGCAAGAACTACACGGTGATTTTGTGGGGCGCTGCGCGCGCCGGGCAGATGAAACTTTCGGTGATTGAAGAGACGATTGCTGATCCCGGTTCGTCCAAGGTCGCACTGCGCGTGATTAATGCCTCCACGTCGGCCATCGACGTGCGCGCATACAAAACAAGCGGAACCCTGCCAGATGCGGCGACGTGGTCAAACGTCGGGGCCCTTGCGTCATCATCGTTCACAGTCGCCGACACAGGATCAATCACGTACAACGTGCAACCGGCTGGTGGCGGAACAGCGTTGTTTGCGGATCAAGTCGCATTGCTCGGCGTCGTCGCGCTCTCGAGCGCTGGCGCGGGTGGTAAGTTGGATATCGAACCGATCCCCGGTACACGAGTTGGTGGGTCGGCCGTAACGCTCGTGGTTTATCCTCGTTCGACCGCCGGTGCACGCACGCCACAAACGGCAGCGTTCCTTGTCCCTGCGGGATCGTTCATGTGGGACAAGCGTCCGCCACGCGGGTTCTAGCATCGTCGCTGTGATAGCATCACGGCGCTCATCGCTGCAACGAAGGCCGCCAGTTTTTGGCGGCCTTCGTTGCGAACAGCGTACCCAACACTCCGCGTCATGGCTCGTCCGTCAAAACATCGCCCGTCTCGTACTGTGACCACATCAACGGCGGTGCGTTCGTCGCGGTCGATCATCTCACCCGTCGTCGACTTACTGAGCGTTGGCGGCTTATCGCTGCTGTTCTTGGTGCCGATGTTACTCAGCGGTCGTACGGACCTCGTGCTCATCGGGGTAGGCGCACAAGCATGGATTGCAACCGCCATCAACATGCCGCACTTCATGGC
>JANYFO010000238.1 GCA_025362635.1 Gemmatimonadaceae bacterium
AGTTTTGCACTCCCTCACCCGCTAGCGCTGCCGGAGTATCTCGGTAATATCTCATCATGACCAACGCCGAGCTTGGAGCTACACCACCATCCCATGTCGTTGGTACAGCCGAACATCAAACCGCGTTCGCGGTGCTCGCGCTTGGTGCAATGGGCGTTGTGTTTGGTGATTTGGGCACGAGTCCGTTGTATGCGCTGCAGGATGCATTTATCGGCGCGCACGGCATGGCTCCGACGTACTTTCTTGGACGTGAAACGGTGTTGAGTAGCGCACGTCCGGGCATGGCACGTTGGCGCGAGCGACTTTTCGGGCTGCTGATGCGCAATGCACGCTCTGCTGCGTCATTCTTTCAACTGCCGCCCAATCGTGTTGTTGAGTTGGGCGCGCAAGTCGAAATTTAAAGCTGGGGGCCTCCGCTATTTGACGAGTGGCAACTGACTCCGCGAACTGCGGATGGTGCCGAGTAGCGAAACATCGGCGTCAAAGACGAGCGAGCGTGGTGCTGCGGTAAGCGGGATTGTCATCGCGGATGTCAACGTTGCAGGCACGGCGAGTCGAACACGTTTTGTTACGCCTCGTCGG
Organism: Gemmatimonadaceae bacterium; assembly: GCA_025362635.1. Lineage (GTDB taxonomy): Bacteria > Gemmatimonadota > Gemmatimonadetes > Gemmatimonadales > Gemmatimonadaceae > Gemmatimonas. The sequence goes on from JANYFO010000238.1 coordinate 583, forward strand.
TCGACGACATCGACGGCGAGCGACAATTTGTACGGTGCGAACTGATTGCCCTGTTCCATCGACACGACGACGCGGTTCCGCGCGCTGTCCCAGTACCATGTCGCGTTGAGGTCCGCCATTCCTGGTCGGCGCAACCATTGCGCGAAAAACCACTCAAGCGAGCGACCGGCAGTTTTTTCGAATGCACGTTGCAGGTCTGCAGTCAGTGCATTGCTGTGACGATGCGCCGCGTAATACGTTCGAATCCCACGAAAAAATGCCGAGTCGCCAATTTCACGACGCAACATATGTAGCGTGAACCCCGCCTTCTCATAGACATTGGTGTTCAGCACGCGAGCAACGTCGCGCAATTCTTCGTCGATCACGGGTTTCACCGTCGTAATGGGAGATTTCAAAACTTTCGCGCGCATGTTTGACAGGTCTTGACGAAATGCGCTTTCGCCGTGCGCATGTTCGGTCCACAGCGCGGCAAAATACGTCGCAAATCCCTCAGACAGCCACACGTGCGGCCACGCTCGTTCCGTGACGGCGTCTCCGAACCACTGATGCGCGGTTTCGTGCGCAATCAATGCTTCTGTTGGCGATCCCGGTTTGAATAAATCTTCCGCGTAGAAAATTGCACCAGCGTTTTCCATCCCACCGTATCGCGTCGACGATGCAACATGGGCGAGCTTTTCGTACGGGAACGGACCGACAAGCGACGAGAACAACGTGACGATGTCACCGGCGCGCGCAAAGTTTCCGGGCACCACGGCACGCCGCCCGGGGCTCGTCCACACCGATTGTCGGACACAGCCGGCCCGTTGCGCAAGTCCGCACGCCGTGTCACCCAATTCAAGCACCGCAAATGGTGCGACACCAATAACCATGACCGCTGTATAAATCGGGCGAATGGTTCGCCAGTGCGTGCGCACGATCGGTGCAGTTGTGACACCTGGCTCAAGACTCTCCTCAACGAGTTCGCCGTTCGCAATCACTCGGTGTGACGCTGGCGCCCGTACAATCCAATCGACAAGGGCCTTATCACTTGGATGATCGACCGTTGCCAACCACTGCCGAGCGCGGTCAGGAAAATTGTCGCCGAATGCGGTCCAGGTGCCGGTCGTGTCGCGGCGAACGATAAGTCCGTCGGTTGGCACTCCGCGATAAAAAATTGCCACGCGAATTGTGTCCATTGATCCCGTTGGAAGCGCCACTTTCACGGAATCACCGGGGCGTGAAAAGGTCGACCGCATACCGTTCACGTAGGCCGAGTCGACATGCATTGAAGCGACTAAATCGAGCGACAGTGCTGCAACGGCGCTTGTACGATACGCCGTAGTCGTGGCCGCAAACAGAATCGTATCGAGTGTGCTTCGACTTGGAAAATCGATTCGGAATTCGTAATGCAGCACGTCAATGTTTGCGCGACTGCCTCCTGTGAGGCTGGACGTTGGTTGCGCGGAGAGCGGCTGCGCCGACGGCTCGGTGGCGAGCACGAAGGCGACGAGCACCGTTAACACGGACGACCGGACAAAGGTGCAGCGCATGTTAACGGAGCCGAGAGATGTACGAGACTAGCGGATTGACGCGCAAACTTAGCACGCTTGGCGCAAATTGCGAACGTTATGCGTATTGGCGGTGCGTTCCCGGTTTCGCTGCGGTTCGCGGCGCCACAGATTAGCAATGACCACGCTGTCGCGCGATGCGCACCATTTACAGGCCACGCCATGAGATACCCTAATTGCACGTTGCTAGTCGCTGCCGCTTTAGCGTTCAGCGCGTCAGTCGCCACCGCACAATCTGTGCAGTATCGCAGCTCTGCTGGCGTTGAGTATCGAGCACAAGCGGATACTGGACCAATTGCACGCGCGAAGGCCGCACTCAACGCCGACCCACGCAACGTGCAACGCTTCATCGCGCTCGGCGTCGCACAATCTGGTGCACGACAGTTTCGCGAGGCCATTGAGACGCTCACGCGCGGCATCGCGATCGCACCAAACGAGGCAATGCTCTATCGCTGGCGTGGTCACCGCTATCTCTCGGTGCGCGAATTTGCCAAAGCTACGGCTGACCTCAAGCACGGTTATCAACTCGATAGTACGAATTACGGCATTTTGTACCACACCGGCGTGCTGCGCTTCGTGCAGGGCGACTTCAACGGCGCTGCGGCCATGTTTGCGAAGGCGCAACCGCGCGCGCCGGACGGCGGCGAACTGGCGGGTAGCACCGATTGGTTGTGGATGTCACTGTCACGCGCGCACCGTAATGCAGAAGCGGCCGCGATGCTGGCCCGTCGTCCAGACACACTTCCCACAACGCCGGGTTACGCGTATGTGTCACGACTCAAGATGTACCGTGGAGAGATCGCGCCGACTGCGCTCTTCTCGCCATCCGATACAGCGGATGTGCAAGTCGCGACGCTCAGCTTTGGGTTGGGTAATTGGTATCTCGTACACGGCGACACGGTGAAGGCGAAGGCCGCATTTCAACGGGCGATAAAATCCGGTGGGTGGCCCGGATTTGGTTTTATCGCGTCGGAGGCAGAGCTCAAGCGAATGCGAAAGTAGGAGTGTTGCGGCGATGCTGCGGAGATCACGCACGCAGCATCACATCAATTTCGTTATCCGAAAAAACGAAAAGAACAGCGCGGCGCCGATAAGCACGAAGGCATCGATACTAAATACCACCCAGTGCGGTAGGCCTAGGGTATGTCGACTCGATAGCGTTACCGCACTTAAAATGCACACGACGATGGCGTAAAGCGGCACAAGTTGATCCGTGTAGTACCACGTGATGTCATGCACGATGTAGCTGTACCACTTTTGTGCCCAGTACGTGAGGACGCAGAGTACGACTGCAAGATTCAGTATGGCGACGACCGGGGCGTCGGTTGATCGGCGACGCACGATGAGCAACGCGGCGACGTGCGCCGCGAGGCCCAACCACACGACGAATGCAGGGAAAATGTTCCTCATTGAGCACCTCGGTGCAGCGAAGATGGATGGAGAAATTGCCGTTCACGTGAGTGCCATCGCAAAATGCAGCAGCTCAGCGCCACCGCTTGCATAAAGTGGTGCGCGCGCTGCTTTTGCACTAGCACAATTGGTGGTGAGTTGTTGTGCGGCTTCCCAGCAAAGAACTCGCGCACAGTAGCTTTCCATAAGTGCGCCCAACATTCCCACCCACGCCATCCCACCCGATGCCACGCTTCCCACTCCTCGCGATCACCGTCGTCGGCCTCGGCGCCTGCATGGCAACCACGCCACATTCGCCAGCGTTAACGCGTAATAGCAGCTTTTTCTGGACTGAGTACCCCGTTGGCAAGCATCACGTTTTAATGCCGTCACCCAAAACGGTCGTTTATGGTGGCTACGACGCCGATGCGAAACCGGCATTGCGTATTGCGTCCGGTGATGAAGTGGAAGTTGGCGCCGTTTCCACGTGCGGCGCGCGTTTACTGCAGCCCGGAAAGGACACTGGCACCGTTGAACCCGCGTATCGCGCAATCGCTGGTCCAGATCGTGACACGACACTGCGGCGCGGTCCGGGTGGACACATTTTAACTGGGCCAATTTTTGTCGAAGGCGCTGAGCCTGGTGATGTGCTTGAAATTCGTATTAAAGCTGTGGATATAGACATTCCGTACGCGTGCAATTCGTTTAGTTCGCGCAGCGGTTTTCTTCCAGAAGATTTTCCAAATACGACCAAGTCGCGCATCGTGCCGCTTGATCGACAGCGCATGATTGGACATTTCTCTGACTCGGCCGGCATTCAGATTCCGTTGCGTCCATTTTTTGGAAGTATGGGACTCGCGCCGGCCTCCGGTCGCATCAATAGCGCGCCACCAAGCACGCACGCGGGTAATCTCGACAACAAAGAACTGGTTGCGGGCACCATACTATACATCCCAATCAAGTCACGCGGCGCACTGTTCGAAGCGGGCGACGGACACGCAGCGCAGGGTGATGGGGAAGTGGATATCACGGCATTGGAAACGGCGTTGCGTGGTCACTTTCAGTTTATTGTCCGCAAAGACATGACCCTGACTTGGCCACGCGGTGAAACACGCACGCATTGGATTGCGATGGGCACGGATAGCAGTTTGACGCTCGCAACGAAAACAGCAGTGCGCGAAGCGATTGCGCTGCTCGTCGACGTTAAGAGGATGTCGCGCGAAGATGCCTATATGCTGATCAGTACCGGATGCGATGTTCGCATTACGCAGCTGGTAGACGGCACGATGGGCGTACACGTGATGATACCGAAAGGGCTGTTTGTTCATTGAGTGCACTGCCGCTGAAGATATTGCGCACCACCATCAGCCCCTGTACGTTGTACAACCTGATCACTAGCTCAGACGTCAAACTAACCGTCGGACTAAGAGGATGTTATGAGAGTTGGGTCAAAAAGTCTTACCGCCATCGCGCTGGGGATGATGCTCTTTGGGGTAAGCTCGCAGGCTCGTGCTGCAACTATTCCTTCTCTCAATGGCAGCGGCGCGTGGCGCTTTTCTGGCAACTGCATTGACTGCGCCGCAGGAAACGGAACTCTGTTGTTTCCAGTGACTGCGACTCTTACTTTGAAGGATTACACTCAAGGTGTCGCACTCACTAACACGAATTTTGTATCGTTTGTGTACGACGGATCGAACCTCCTGTATAGCTACGCTGTACCGATACCGTACACCTTCGGGAGTTTGAGTGGAAACCTTACTGCCGGTGGAACGGAAAGCTTATTCCTGAATTTTAACTCAGGCGGATTCCTGGATTTCAACTCAGGCGGATATTTTTACATGACAACCGGTAAAACGTGGGAAACCTGCGACTATAACTGCGGAGTTGCCGCCGACTATGGCACAAACGGCAATCTGCGGCTCGATGGTCCGTCAACAGTCCCCGAGCCCGGAACTTACGCGTTGTTGGCGTTCGGCCTCGGTACGCTCGGTGTTGCGTCTAAATTCAAAGGACGCGCGCGCTAATTTTCGCCGCAGTCATTGGTGGCCGCGCAACCAGTTGCGCGGCCATTTGTGTTTACAACGTTACCTGTGCAACCTTTCTCGAAAAAATCGGATAGGTGTGCCAAATCCACGCTGGTGGCGGAGCGACATCACGCGTAGGTGACGAAGAAGCAGATTAAGAGCGAGATTGTGTTCGACAAAGACGTCGATCAGCACGAGGGGCATAAATATCACGAGGAGAGATGATCACCGCCGGAGACACGCCGCACAACGGAACCGACGCGGGTCTACTGGGTTCGTCATCGTTTCGCGAAATAGGAGTTTGCCCATGATCACGGAAGTATTCGCGCCGGTTCTTCCGGTGTTCGACTGCGCGGCAACCGTTCGTCGTTTATGGGACTATCTCGATCGTGAGCTCGCGGCGGCTGACGTAGCCGCGATCGACACTCATCTCGCGCAGTGCGACAAGTGCCCTCGGCATTTCGCGTTTGCGCGACAGTTCCTCGCCGCAGTACGAGCGGCGCGCACACAACACATCGCGCCAGACACGTTACGCGCACGTGTTCGCGCCACGCTAGGACTCCCGCCGCTGAATAAGGACGACGGCGCAGATGGCTGAGAAAGTGCGACACCATTGGATTGTACGCCTGACGCATTGGATGAGTACGGTCGCGTTTTTCATCATGGTTGGAAGCGGGCTGCGAATTTTTAATGCATATCCGGCCTTTCACCGTCGTGGCGAAACATTCTGTTGTTACCCGTTCGAAGGCACACCAATTCCGTCGTGGGCAACATTTGGCGGATGGCTCGGCGGTGCACGACATTGGCACTTTGCGATGATGTGGGTGCTCGTGGCAAATGGACTCGTCTATCTCGCGTTCATCTACTTGCACGGAGAATGGCGTGATCTCGTACCACGTAAAGGCGACTTACGTGACACGATTGAGATGATCAAATTCTACGTGTTCGTGCGCAAGGATCACCCGATTCAAGGCAAACACAATGCGTTGCAAAAAGGCGCGTACTTTGTCATGCCAATCCTTGCGACGATGATTGTCATTTCTGGTATCGCCATCTGGAAACCGGTTTCGCTGGGGTGGGTGACAAACTTGTTGGGTGGGTATGTGTGGGCGCGCTATTGGCATTTCTGCGGCATGGTCGCGCTGGCTGGGCTCTCGATTGTGCACGTGTTCATGGTGTTCACTGTTGATCCATATAGTTTGCGAAGCATGACCACTGGTGGATACAGCAAGCGGTTGTCGCCCGAAGCGCGCAACGCGCGACCTTTTTGGCATTTGCTGCCGCGTCGCAAGCGCGACACATCGGTGGATGAGGAGAACGTGTTATGACACACCGTGAAGTGCGTGTCCGCGCTGCCCGCGTCATTGATCGCGCGGTCGCGTCACTCGAATCACGCAGCGAACGTACCATCGATGCACATGGTGCGTCCCGTCGGGGGTTCCTACGACTTGGTAGTTCGTCGCTCGCCCTTGCATTGCTCGCGGCGTGTGATTCGACCGGCCCCAAGAGTGCCGAACATCTGCTCGATTTCGCGACACGTCGAAACGAAGTTGTCGAGCGGTGGTTGTTGCGTCACACGCAGATGGATCATGCACGATCAAACGCGACGATTGCCGGGGATCAATTCCCGTCGTATTTCGTGTCCAAAGGGGTGCCCATATGGAACACAAAAGCAAATGGAGAGTGGTCGCTTGCGGTAGGCGGGTTGGTACGCGCGCCGTTGACCCTGACGCTCCCACAACTGATGGCACTGCCACGGATTGAACAGCGTGTCGATCATTTCTGCGTCGAAGGGTGGAATGCCGTAGTGAAATTTTCTGGTGTGAGCATGCGCGAGATTTTTAAGCTGGCAGGTGCACTGTCCACCGCTCAATACGTCGACTTTCAGTCGTTCGACGATGACTATCACGAAAGTTGGGACATCGAGAGTGCACTGCATCCACAAACGATGATCGTGCTCGTGAAGGATGGACAACTTTTGTCACCGGCCTATGGCGCGCCCGCGCGCGTGCATTCGCCGATCAAGTTAGGATACAAGAATACGAAATACTTAACGAGGATCGCGTTTGGTAGCGAACGCAACGGCGGGTATTGGACGGACCGCGGTTACGAATGGTTTGGCGGGACGTGATGGGAGGGATTGGGGACGCCAAAATACTCTGCGTGCTATCGCTGCAAAGTACAATCACCATATTAGCGGTGTCCACTTACTCCGAGGTCAGCTATGTCGCTCGACGAACACTCGACATCTGCACGGCGCACGTTCATAGGGAAGGTCGCCGTCGGCACACTGGCATTTGCTACTGCACCATTGCTCTCCGCGTCGGCGCGTACCGTTTCTGCTGCTGACGATGATCCGTGGCTCAAGGCGCTGAAGGGCAAGCACAAACAAGTGTTTGACGCGCCAGCTACCAACGGAGGATTTCCATTCATGTTTGCCGGCACGTATTTACAAAGCATGACGGAGCACTACAAGCTTACGCCCGCGGATATCACTGCGATGATTGTCGTACGACACTTTGGACTCGGCTTGGTACTACAGGATTCGGTCTGGAATAAGTATGCACTCGGCAAAATGTTCAACGTCATTGATCCAGCCACAAAAGAACCGGCTTTGCGCAACATTTTCTACAAATCGAAAGCGGGCGACATGCTGAATATCGAAGCATCGACCGACAAACTACTGGCGAAAGGTGTCGTCATCGGCGTGTGTGGACTCGCTATGAAAGTCTTGTCAGGAATGGCGGGCGCGGGTGCGGGCGTGAAGGCAGACGTTGCGCACGCAGAGTGGAGTGCGGGATTGTTGCCCGGAGTCTACGTGCTGCCGAGCGGGGTGCTTGGCGTTGCGAAGGCTCAGGAAGTTGGGTGCACGTACTGCTTCGCGGGATAGTCGATTGATCCGTCGCGTCACGTGATTGCGCTCTTGCGGTGGAGCTGCCATCCTCGCACCAGGAGTAATTCACGTGACCGACGAAAATATTTCGGTGGGTTTGAGTCATGACGAAGTGCTTGCCTAAAATGTATGTCCGAGGGTAAGCAACTTTCCCAATACGAACGATCGCGCCGGAATCGATACGAACTGATACGCACTATGGGCACATCCGATGGACGAGACGGTGGGTCCGAACAATTTCTGATCGACGATTTGCACCTATCCAGGCACCAGTGCACGCTCGGCGTGCGTCAGGTACTCGGTGAAGCTCACTGCGCCAACGATGGTCGACACGGTAAACCCGACGATAAAAATCATTAAGACGCGTGCGTTGCTTGTCCGCGTAGGCAAAGCACCGTTTCTCGGCAACATTAAAAAGTTGTGATAAAGAACGCGCGTCGGTCAGCGAGTGCCGACGGTGAAGCTCATCTCGACTTGCTGGAGCACGGAAGACACTTGATTGAACTCCTGCATGGGCGCAGCGATGACAATCGCCCACGCCTGTCCTCCACTTGATGCGCCGACGATGCGCAACAATGCTTGCACACCTTTCGGGTTGATACCGCGATACATCACATAGGCACCCTGCGCGCCAGAGAGCATCGTCTGTCCTTGATTCACCACAACTAAGTCACGCCATTGCTTCGCGTACTGCTGACCAAGGGTGCCTACCACTTGTTCGCTCGACGCGGCGCCGTCAAACGGTAAGACCACTACGAACGCGCTGCCGGATTGGATCACCACGCTGCCGTTGTTCGCAGCAGCGCGCCAGCCATCGGGTACCATGATGACAAACCGGCCTTGCGGATCGCGATATCGCTGACCGCTTGAGGACGACGGCTCGCGCTTCGCGTCGTTTGACGCTGCATCGTTTGGCGCGTTTTGCGGTGCGTACGTGGGACGGTTTTGCGGTTCGTACTGGGGAGTATTCTGCGGCGGGTAATTGGACGTCGCCGTGGGCAATGCATAATTGCTGGTGTTCGCGGGCGCGATTGGCATCTGTTGCATCGGCGCCGGACCGTTCGTCGACACCGGCCGCGCACGTGGATCGCTCATGGACGCCGGCCCGTAACCTGGCACTGTTTGCTGCTGTTGCTGCGCGGTACCGTTGTCTCCCTTTGACTCGCGCATGCCGTCGCGCATTGTGCTGATGCCGTTGAGCAACGCAATCACGCCAACGATCCCGACTACGATGCTCGCCCACTTTGGAAGTACGATCTTCTGCATCATGGACAAATCCGGAGCAAGTGTTGGCATGCCGAGGTTGCGCGTGCGAGTAAAGTCCGCGCTGTACTAAAGGAGGCGTAAGCGATCCACACTACGGATCATCGACGCATCACTTTGTGCGCGATGATCCGTCACGCCCAGCGACCGCGCTATGGAGGCAGAGGGTTTTTTTGAACCCGCTTTCTCCTTTGCCAGAGCGCCCGTCGTGCTTGCTTCATTGCTTCGTCGTCCCCTCATGTTGCTTTTGGTCTTCGCGCTCATCGCCGTCGTGGGTGGCGTGCTTACACGCACCCAAGAGAAGGCAGCGCAGGCCGCAGCGTTTTCGCTCAGCATGCCCGAGGCGCAGCAAACGGCGCAACAACAGATGACGCAAGCACTGACGCAGATTACTCAGGACGCTGAGGCTGCTCGGCAAGCGGCGATCGCGAGTGATCCGAGCGCCGTCGCGCCGTCGATGGTTGCGACAACCGCGACAGCCGCACCGAGCATGACAACTGCGCCGAGTGGTCCGCAAATCGTTGGCATTCCAAGCGAAGCATTTGACGTTACGTATTCGACGCAGCGCAATTCGCAGTGGTGTTGGGCAGCATCCATTCAAATGGCTCTGCAATATCACGGTATCAAGACGGTGCAACAGGATATTGTCGCTCGAACATTTGGTCCTAATGCCAACGGAGAGCTTCCGAATCGTCCCGGTGATCTCGTCGCTATTACCGCGAACCTGAACAACTTCAATGTCGACCGCGCAGGAACCACATATCAGGTGGAAGCAAACTTCGGCGAAGGACCGCCACCAGTCGCGCTGCTCCTCGATGAATTAGATAGACGCGAACCAATCATCATCGGGTACAGCACCGGAGCGAACACCGGTCATGCGGTGGTGATTACTGGTGCGCGATTTCAAATGACACCACAAGGCCCTCAGGTGCTCACGCTCATTGTGCGCGATCCGTGGCCAAGCGATGCAACGCGTCAGAGCAACGGGCGCATTGAGTACGACGCGCGCGAATTCGCACCTAAAATTCACGGTTACTGGCGCATCCGCGTGCGGCAATGAGCGCACTTTTCTTCTCACAACTCTGGCCATGAACGCTTCGGACACCATCAGCGCAACCGTCGCCTGTCTGCAATGCGGCGTATCCAACGAGCCAATCGCTCGCTTCTGCTTGAGCTGTGGAGCGAGCATGCAGCCCGGACAACCGCCGTTGTCACCGCAGATGCCGCCCGCACCACCACCACCAAATCCAACCGGCTTCCTCAACGGCGCCGTGGGCGGCACTCTCAATGCGCTCGGTGGTGCCGGCAACGGCGGCACGAGTCAAGGCACGGTATCGATGGACGCGCCAGCCGCGTACAACGCCGCGATAAAAGCGGTGCACGACGCGAGTGGTAAAGAGAAGTTGGCACAACCTCCAACATCAATCTCCTTCGAGGTCATCAAGAAGGGATTCGTCTCGACGGGAGGCCTGTCGATTCGATACGACGGGATATTGCAGATCGCGCCGCTCAGTGCACACCAGTCGGCCATACGCGTGCAGGTCAAGACCGTGCCTGGTACACTTACGCCGCTCTTTTTTGTCGGTGCGATTGTCAGCATACTGATGATGTTGATCTGGTACGCGTTTATGAGTCTTGGCGCTATGGGTTTGTTGCTCGGCATCGTTGTGAGTGCCGCGCAGTTCTACACGTTGGGAAACAGCGCGCCGCGTGAGCTCGCCGAGAAGATTCTCAAAGACATCACGGCGAATGAGGCGCGCACAATGCCGGTGCCGCCGCCGACAAACGCATCTGCAACAACGTCATCTGTGGCGACGGCACCTGTGCCGCCGATTTCACCGCAGCAGCCAGCCGTCGAACAAGTCGCGACGAATCCGATCATCGAACAGTTAGCACAGCTAGGGAAACTTCACGACGCCGGTGTATTGACGCCGGACGAGTTTGAACGCGCGAAGACCGGATTGCTCTCGCGTCTGTGACCACGTGATGACCGCACCGAAAACGGGGACTACGTGTCCGAGCTGCGCAACGCATTTAAGCGACGGTGCAAAATTCTGCATCGCGTGCGGATGCGACGTGCACGCGTGGCAATCGCCCGAGCCGATACCCTCGTTTGCAGTTCCCGCGACCGACATTTTGTTCGCGGCGCCGCCGTTGTCGCCAGTCGATCTTGCTTTTGGTATCGGTACGCCCGGTGCAGGTGCGTTGCCGTGCAACAGTTGCGGTGGGCGCGGTGCACGAGTGCCCACCGATCGAGTGTATTGCAGCGAATGCCGATGGTTACGTCCGTTGTCCGTTGACTACGTCTTGCCGGTGGAGAGTTATTTGTGGAGGCTCGACGCCGATGCGATGAGTGTGTTGCGCTCGCTCGGCCCGCTTACGATGGCCGCACACGCTGTCTCCGAGCGCGTAGGACGCCCATGGTTTGAAGCATCGGTCAATGGGTTGCGGCTTAGCGAAAAGCAATTGCCCGAGATTTTTGCGCATGCCATTCGCGCTGCACGCACACTGGGGTTGCAGTACTTACCCGAACTCTACATTTCTGGTGATCAAATGTGGGATGCCAACACGCTCGGCACCGACACGAATGCGTTCATCGTACTAGGTAGTGTGTTGATCAACTTCAAGGAAGACGAATTGCTGTTTGTGCTCGGCCGAGAGATGGGACGTGTGCGTGCGGGTCACGCATTGTGGCGCACTGTTACGCAATTGCTCACGGGACGCGCGCGGCATCGTTCGATTTTGGGTGATGGCGTGCTGCGTTTGCTCAATCCGGCGCGGATCGCCGAAAGCGCGCTCGACGCCCCACTCATGGCGTGGTCGCGTCACTCAGAGATCACCGCCGATCGCGCCGGCATGTTATGTGTTGCTGACGCAGCCATCGCGCGACGCGTGCTCACCACGTGGACGCTCAAGTCGTTTCCGTTGCAGTCTCGAATCAATGCTGAGGCATGGCAGGAGCAGGAACTCGCAGTCGCGGGTGCGATGACACAACTCTCAGAGTGGACGCTGTCGAGCACGCCGTACCTCGCGGGGCGATTACGTTTGCTTGCCGAATTTATTGGCGGTGCGCAGTGGATCGGATGGCGCAAAGTCATTGAACATTGGTTGCCACCACTAACAGCTGCGCGGCCGCCGGAGCCGAGTGTTCGAGAACCACGCGAAAACAGAGCACCGCCGCCTAATCCGAACACCGTGCGCTTGGTCTGCCCGAGTTGCCATGAAGGGATGCGTGTACCACGAAGTGCCGTTGCTGGCAGTGCGCCAGTGAACGTGCGATGCCCCAATCCCGCATGTCGGCTTGTGCTCACGGTGACAGCGAAACCGCAAGTCGAAAAGCCGCAGCCGGACGATCCATCCACGCATAGCGAGGCTTGACGAAACCATGTCGCTTGACGTTGAAAGCACACTTGATGTGCAACCACTCACTGCCACTTCACACGCGTCACCGATTGCCGCAAGTCCGGATTTCATGGAAGGTGTCGCTGTGGCGCGGTTGGCCTCGCGTGATGCTGAGCCCGCGTCAAGCGTCGCAATTGCCGAGGTCTCCACGACGGTCGATCCGAAAAACGCGCACGACTCTGTAACGAGTGTGCATGACGACGCCGATGATCACAACGCAGGCGGTGGTGAGAATCATCACGACCACGATGCGTCCGATGGCGCAGGCGAATGTGAAAATGCAGACACCAGCCCCGTCCTAGATGCCACGAGCGACGACACCGCATCATTGACACACGCAGGAACGACCGCAGCAGACGACAGCGCTGCCACCTGATTTTCAACCACGCACAGTCGACACGAAATCGGAGCAGCAGATGAGCGATCTTGAAGTGAAGTTGGCCGACGCACCGGACCAAGCGAATGTTGGCGCGATCGAAGTGCAGCTTGCGGGTATGTCGCAGCAGGCCGTGAACCAAGTAGAACATCAGCTTGAGGAGCGGTCGACGATATCGACTGCCGACGTGCAACTCGAAATCGATCGCGCGAAGGTGGCAGACGAAGCACTGATAGAATCGTCGCGGTTGCGGCATGAACAGGAGGAACACATCGCGTCAGGCGACTTGCGTGGTGCGCACGATCTTGCCGAGGCGCGCGCGTACGAATTAACCATCGCCGACGATCAGGGCGCGATGGTGGATCGCACATTGGTGCAGGCGCAGCACGACACGACGGCGTTGAGCTGGGGCGCGCACGAGCAAGCAATCGCGGACGATCATGCTGCGTCGGCAGCGTCATACGCCGCGTCAGGCGATCACGAACACGCGGCACAATATGCCGAACAGGCGGAGCATCACGAAACAAATGCAAGTACGTACGCCGACAGCGCGTCACACAGCAGTTCCAATGACAGTAGTGCGGTCGACACCACGCAGACTGAAGGATGACCCTTACCTTTTACGCAAGAGGCACGCATGGCTGACATGTTCGATTTGAAGGCAATAGGAGATGTAACAGGCTCAATCGACGAGTCCGCGTCAAAAGTAGTAGCGCCGATCGTCGAGCATGCGGTGGAGGTAATCATTACCGAGATCGGTCAGCCAGCAGTGTACACGACCGTTCTTGCGGACGCTGCAATGCACGTCGGCAACATTCATGGCGCGGAACCGGACCACAGTCCTGTCGACGACCAATCCAGCGCTACGACGGAACGTCCGTTCGCTCCGATCACGCAGGAGCTGGTGGATCGCATCATCGAGCGTGACCAGCGGATGGGGTGGAATCTGCAGCACCTATTGGATCGTGGAAACGAAATCATCGACGATGTCAACGTGTATGCCGACGGCAACACGGTTGCCGCTGCAACGCCCGACCATGCTGACCAGACACACGATGTGAGTATCACAGCCCACGTCGCATACGACGCACATGTCGTCGACAGCGACGGAATCGAGTCATAGCATGCCAACGGAACCTGCTCCCGAACAAAAACGTGGTTCGTCCCGGACAATCCTTATTTCAGCGGTCGCAACATTTGTTGTATTGATCGTTTTGGGCGTGGTAAGCCGCATGCCATTGCCGTCCTCCACGAATACAACGGCAGCCGCGAGCACACAACCAATCACACCCGGTCGCATCGTGGTTGGCGTCGGCGTGCGTGACCTAAACTTGGTCGATTTACAACGCGTCGGTGGCGATGATTTGCGCGGCGCGTACATCGGCCAGGTGTCACCCGGAAGTCCGGCAGAACGCGTCGGGCTCCGCATCGGCGACGTGGTGCTTCAGGCCAACCAACAGCCCATCGCTCGCGCCGATGATTTGCAGCGGCTCATAGGAACGCAGCAGAGTGGCGCAGTACTCCGCTTATTGATACGACGCGCTGGCCGCACATACGAAGTGCAAGTGACCGCGCGTCAGGAAAGCGGACGTATCGGCTGATGTACTGCGTGCTGCAGCTCGGCCTCAATTTCGAGTTGCACTTCAAATGACGGGCCGAGTGTTCCGAGTTGCACCACGTCACCCACCTGCAGCGAGACGGGTGAAAAAATTCGAGCGCCGTTCACCCATGTGCCATTACGACTTTGCAAATCCATAATACGCAGGGACGTTGGGATGGTCGGGTCCCAATCCAATCGCGCATGATGCCGTCCAACAACCGCGTCGTGCCGCGAATCAAAGCGCACGGCCGCCGACGTGGCACGACCGAAAATCAATTCTCGATGCGCGCCAAGTTCTACAATATCGACTTCGGTTGCGCGACTTCCACTGACATGTCGAATGAACAGCCACACCATGATCCCTCTCGATGAATCGCGTTACCGGAATTTCTGTGCGTGCAACGACATGTCGTTGCTCACCTAGTAAGCGCGGTTTGACAACACAAGAGATCATTTACCGCGATCGTTTCCACACGACATACAATGCATCCAATCGACCACGATTGGTTTTCACTCGCGGATTTTCCGCGCCAAGCAACGTGCGCAACGCGGTATCGGCATGCAGCAGCAATTGCTCGGCGCGCGCATAATCGCCTGCCGCTGTAAAGTGTTCGCCGAGTGCGGACTCCGAACTTGCCACAAGCCAACTGTGCATTCCCACATATTTCTGACGAAGCGCTAAGCTCTCTTCAAGCGCCGCGCGCGCATCATCAAACCGGCCCATCTTATCGAGACTGCGGCCAACCGTTTGCAGCGACGTAGCAATCGCCGTGTGACTCTCCGGCAATGACTTCCCGCGCAACGACGCAATTTCCTGCGCTAATCGCATCGCGTCGGCATAACGTCGCTGATCGAATAGAAATCCGGCATAGTTCACTGCGGAGAAGGCATAGTCCGAATGCTCCGGTCCCAACAACAGCCGCCGAATGAGCACGCGCATAATCGACAAGAATGTGTCGCATCGCGCGCGATGCCGTGCGCAGGAAATGCACGCGATCATCGAATTGGCCGTTCACTCCAACGATGCGAAGCAACGCCTCATGCACTAACGCGGTGGGTTGCAGCGTGTGCGACTCGCGCTCACGCCGCATATGTCTCGCGGCGATGTCGCGCAACTCCGCGTAAACGAGTGGGAGCACCTGATCATACGCGGTGAGGTCACCGTGTCTCGCTTGCTGCAGCAAGAGCGTGATCTTGTGGT